>CADCTO010000521.1:0-2645 GCA_902805585.1 uncultured Armatimonadota bacterium
GATAGGGACCGAACTGTCTCACGACGTTCTAAACCCAGCTCACGTACCGCTTTAATCGGCGAACAGCCGAACCCTTGGGACCTGCTCCAGCCCCGGGATGCGATGAGCCGACATCGAGGTGCCAAACGACCCCGTCGATGGGGACTCTTGGGGGTCATCAGCCTGTTATCCCCGGCGTACCTTTTATCCGTTGAGCGATGGCCCTTCCACGCGGGACCACCGGATCACTAGCGCCGACTTTCGTCCCTGCTCGGCCCGTCGGCCTCGCAGTCAGGCGGGCTTGTGCGCTTGCGCTCGATCGGCCGGTTTCCGTCCGGCCCGAGCCCACCGTCGCGCGCCTCCGTTACGCTTTGGGAGGCGACCGCCCCAGTCAAACTGCCCGCCACGCGGGGTCCCGGACCCGGGTCACGGGTCGCGGTTAGACGGCCAACGGGCCGAGGGCGGTATTTCAAGGCTGCCTCCGCCGGGGCTGGCGCCCCCGCCTCAATGGCTCCCGCCTATCCTACACACGCCCCGTCGGCCGCCAGCGCGAAGCTGCAGTAAAGGTGCACGGGGTCTTTCCGTCTGACCGCGGGTACCCCGCATCTTCACGGGGAGTTCAATTTCGCTGAGCCCGTACCGGAGACAGCGGGGAAGTCGTTACGCCATTCGTGCAGGTCGGAACTTACCCGACAAGGAATTTCGCTACCTTAGGACCGTTATAGTTACGGCCGCCGTTTACCGGGGCTTCGGTTCGCGGCTCTCACCGCTCCCCTTGACCTTCCGGCACCGGGCAGGCGTCAGACCCTATACGTCGTCTCGCGACTTCGCAGAGCCCTGTGTTTTTAGTAAACAGTCGCCACCCCCTGGCCTGTGCCCCTCGCCTCCGGTTGCCCGGCGACGAGGCCCCCTTCTCCCGAAGTTACGGGGGCAATTTGCCGAGTTCCTTCGGTACGGTTCTCTCAAACGCCTCGGTATGCTCGACCAGTCCACCTGTGTCGGTTTCGGGTACGGTCCTTCGTGCTGGGGCTGTTTCCTGGACGGTCTCGGCAGCCCGGCCAATCCGATAAGGCCGGACGACTGTCGACCGCCGTCACCTCCAGCGGGCCCAGGAATGTTGACCTGGTTCCCATCGGCTACGGCCTTCGCCCTCGCCTTAGGGGCCGGCTCACCCTGCGCGGATTAGCCTTGCGCAGGAACCCTTGGACTTTCGGCGGGAGGGTCTCTCACCCTCCTTCTCGCTACTCATGTCAGCATTCTCACTCCCGATGCCTCCACCGCCCCTCGCGGGACGGCTTCGCGGGCCTACGGGACGCTCCGCTACCGCCCGCCGGCCCCGGAGGGACGGCGGACCCGCGGCTTCGGTGCGCGGCTTGAGCCCCGTTACATCTTCGGCGCGGGGCGGCTGCTAGACCAGTGAGCTGTTACGCTTTCTTTAAAGGATGGCTGCTTCTAAGCCAACCTCCTGGTTGTTGTGGCCGCCCCACATCCTTTCCCACTTAGCCGCGACTTGGGGACCTTAGCCGGCGGTCTGGGCTGTTTCCCTCTCGGCGACGGACCTTAGCACCCGCCGCCTGTCTGCCGGGCTGGGACGCCGCGGTATTCGGAGTTTGGTTAGGTTTGGTAGGGCTCGCGCCCCCCTAGCCCATCCAGTGCTCTACCCCCGCGGGCCACCGCCCGACGCGCTACCTCAATAGCTTTCGCGGAGAACCAGCTATCTCCGGGTTTGCTTGGCCTTTCACCCCTAGCCACAGGTCATCGCCGACTTTTTCAACAGGCGTGCGTCCGGTCCTCCAGTGGGTGTCACCCCACCTTCAACCTGCCCATGGCTAGATCACCCGGTTTCGGGTCCGCGGCCGGCGACTATGCTCGCCCTGTTCGGACTCGCTTTCGCTGCGCCTTCGCCTAGCGGCTTAGGCTCGCCGCCGACCGCGACTCGCTGACCCATTATGCAAAAGGTACGCCGTCACCCGCCCGCATCCCCGAGGGGACGCGTCGGGCCCCGACTGCTTGTAGGCACCCGGTTTCAGGGTCTCTTTCACCCCCCTCGTCGGGGTGCTTTTCACCTTTCCCTCACGGTACTGGTTCGCTATCGGTCGTCGAGGAGTACTTAGGCTTGGAGGGTGGTCCCCCCGTCTTCGGGCAGGATTTCGCGTGTCCCGCCCTACTCGAGGATCGCGCGGCTTTCTACCCGTACGGGGCTGTCACCCGCTATGGCGCGCCTTTCCAGACGCTTCCGGTTCTTACCTCGCGACCACTGGCCTGGTCCGCGTTCGCTCGCCGCTACTGACGGAGTCTCGGTTGATGTCCTTTCCTCCGGGTACTGAGATGTTTCAGTTCCCCGGGTTCGCCCCCGGCCGCTATGGATTCACGGCCGGGTACCCCCCTCGCGGGGGGTGGGTTGCCCCATTCGGAGATCCCCGGATCGAGGCCCGCTCGCGGCTCCCCGAGGCTTATCGCAGCGTGCCGCGTCCTTCTTCGCCTCTCGACGCCAAGGCATCCACCAGGTGCCCTTCTCTCGCTCTCCCCGCCCCAGCGGCCGCGCCGCCCGGATGGGCGGCCCGCCCGCCGCGGGCGCGGGTCGAGGCATCATCGAACGAAGCATGCAGCAGCATGCAGCACGACGGTCGCCGCCGCTCTCGCGGCGCGACCCTTCTCTTCGCACG
>CADCTO010000522.1 GCA_902805585.1 uncultured Armatimonadota bacterium
GGGGGGTGGCCGCGCCGTGCTCGGTGCCGACGGCCGGGATGAGCAGCAGCCCGAGCGCCCGGGGGGGGTCGGCGAAGCCGCGGGCGGACAGCAGGTCGAGGAGGCGCGCCCGCACGGCCGGGTCGTGGGCGTTCGTGAGCAGGTCGATCCAGTCGTGCTCGTCGGAGCCCGCGTCGCCGGCCTCGCCGCCGCCCATCAGGCGCGTGGACAGGGCGCGCACCTGGTCGGTCACCTCGGCGTAGTGGGCGTCGAACGCGGCGGCGTCGGCGAAGCCCATCCGGCGGGCGAGGCGCCGGCGCTCGGCGGGGTCGGCGGGCAGGTCGCGGACGGGCAGCTCGTCGAGGATCTGGAGGCGGTGCTCCACGGCGCGCAGGAACCAGTAGGCGGTTTCGAGCGTGGACCGGTCGGCGGGGGGGATCAGGCGCAGCTCGGCCAGGGCGCGCAGGGCGGCCTGGGTGCTTTTGGCGGCGCGCAGCGGCGGGTGGGCCTGGCCGTGCACGATCTGGAGCATCTGCACGGCGAACTCGACGTCGCGGATGCCGCCGTACCCTTCTTTGACCGAGGTGCGCCAGGTCCCGGCCACCTGCATCCGGGTCTCGATGCTTTTCTTGTTTTTGCGCAGCGCCTCGACCACGTCCTGGCCGCCGCCGCGCCCGAAGACGAACGGCTGCACCATCCGCACGAACTCGGCCCCGAGGGCGGGGTCGCCGGCGACGGGGCGGGCCTTGAGGAGCGCCTGCCGCTCCCAGGTCTCGCCCCACGACTCGTAGTAGGCCCGGCAGGCCCCGAGCGAGCGCGACAGCGCCCCGAACCGGCCTTCGGGCCGCAGGCGCATGTCGACGCGGAACACGAACCCGTCGGGCGTCGCCTGCGACAGGGCGTGGACGATGCCCTGGGCGAGGCCGAGGCAGTAGTCGGCGGGGGCGTCGTCGCCGTGCACGAAGATGAGGTCGATGTCGGACGAGTAGTTCAGCTCCTGCGCGCCGAGCTTGCCCATGGCGATCACGGCGAAGGCGGGGGCCTGGGCGTCGGTGAGGCCGCGTTTTTCCTGTTCTTCGGCCGCGCAGAACTCGTAGGCCTTCTGCACCACGGCGTCGGCGAAGTCGGAGATCTCGCGCGTGGTGGTGGCGGTGTCGGCGGCGCCGACCAGGTCGCGCGTGCCGATGCGCAGCATCTCCAGCGCCTTGACGCGGCGCAGCGCGGCGCGCTTGCCCCCGCCGCCCTTGAAGACGTCCACGGCCCGGCTCGCTTCCCGGAAATAGTCGCGGAAGGTGAAGGCGCGCGCCCGGACGTCGGGGTTGGTGACGACCTCGGCGTATTCGGGGTGGTTGATGAGCACGTTCGCGAAGAACTGCGACCCGGCGAACACGGCGGCCAGCGCCCCGACGGAGGCGGGGTGGGCGGCCAGGAAGTCGAACTGCGAGACGCGGGAGCCGACGCGGGCGGACCAGCGCTCGAAGTTGTTGATGGCGCGGTCGGGGTCGGCGGAGGCGGCGAAGGCGTCGAGGAGGTGGGGCAGGAGTCGCTCGAACAGGCTGTCGGGCACGCCCTCGCCGCTGAGGCTGCGCAGGATGCGGGCGGCGCGCGGGGGGTCGTCGAACCCCCAGCCGGCGAGGTTGTCGGGGGTGACGTCCTCGTAGGCGCGGACGGGCCGCCGCCCGGTTGTGTCGCCGGTTGTCGTGGCCGTCGTCGCCGCTGCCGCCGCCGTGTCGCTGCCGCTCATACGGGGAGTGTAGCAAAGGGGGCGGGGCGTGTCAACTTTTCGCCCTCACCCCCCGACCCCCTCTCCCAATGCGTTCCCGCTGCGCGGGTGGGAGAGGGGGAGGAAGAAGGGTTCATATTACCGGTCGGGTGGGGGCTAAGCGGCCTGGACTCGTGGGACGTCGTTGCATGCCACCGAAAAATGAAGCCCGAGCGAGGAAAGGACCGCCTGCACCGTTCGGAATTCGGGGTTACCTTTTTCGGAAAGCGCTTTGTACAAGCTTTCGCGCCCGAGCGACGCCTGCTCGGACAGCCGGGTCATGCCCCCGTTGGCCTTCACGACGTTGCGGAGCGCGACCAGGAAGACCTCGGGGCCGTCCTCCAGGGCGGCCTGGAGATAGCCGGCGACGAACTCCGGGTCCTGGAGGTCAGCCGCCAAAGTCTCGTTGAAATCTTTCAGCATTCGCTCGGTTCTCCTTCCATAACGTTTGGGCCCGCTCGATGTCGTCCTCCTGCGTCGCCTTGTCACCCCCGACCAGCAGGACGACGATGGTGTCGCCGATCAGGGCGAAGTAGACGCGGTACCCGGGCCCGAAATCGAGCCTCAGTTCATGGACCCCCTCGCCAACACTTTTACTGTCACCAGGGTTGCCCGCCTGGACGCGCGCGATGCGGGCGGCGATGCGAGCGCGGGTCAGCGTGTCTTTGATGCCGGTGTACCAGGCCGCGAACGGGCACTTCCCGTTTTCGAGAACCAGCAATTTGACCTGGCGCTCCGTGGTCTCCATAATTTTATTGTATCTTAAAAGATACAGTTTGTCGAAGCCCCTCTCCCACCGGCGCAGCCGGACCTCATCGAGAGAGGGGCTTCTTTCTCGGCGTCCACCAGGCCGCGGCTGTCGGTGGCGGGCGGCCCGATCCGGTGCGCGGCCCGGCCACGGCGGGGCCGGCGACGAGCCGCCGGACGCCGGGCGTTGAGACCCCGCGGGCCTGCGGCCCGGTCCCGCGCCCCGGGATGGTAAGCACTCCTGATACTGCCGATGCCGGGAGCACCCCCATGCCCGAAACGCGGCGTTAAACATTATTACCGCCACCTCATTGCAGACCGGAGGGCTTTTTGCCCCGTTTCTTGTATAGAATGGGTGGCGCGCTGTCACCGCGGGGCGTGTCAGAAACGGTGCCGATACTATCGGCGAATCCCTGGCTGTGCTCGCTCTGCCGGTGCGAACGGCGCCGCATGAAGGAGCAAAACGGCGATCCGACGAGCGGGCTGAACCGGCGCCGGCGGATTCGCCGACAGTATCCGGACGGTTGTGAGACGGGCAAGGGTGAGGCAAGCCCCGTCTAAAGAATCGTGCGTTAAAAGAGACGGTGTGCTATACGCGGCTCGAAGCGGGTAAGCTGTAGGCACCGGCACCACCGGGGGGCACACTGCGACAATGGGAGCTTCACGCCACGGCAACGGCAACAAGCGCAGCAAGGGCGGGCCGCCGCCGCCGCCGCCCCCGTGCCTGGTGCTCGTCGAGTCGCTGCCCGGGCACCTGGGCCTGCTGCTCCGGCGGGGGTGGGTGTCCGTCGCCTTCGCCGCCGCGGCCGGCGGCCTCTTGGCGCTGATGGGCGTGAAAAGCAGTTTCCTGGGTGGCTTCCTCATGGTGCTGCCGGTCTGCGTGCTGCCGCCGGTGATGCGCCGCCGCGTGCTCGCCTTCTCGGCCGCCGGCGACATCGCCTGGGGGTTCTCGCGCTCGTACTCGTTCCGGCACGCGCCCCCGCCCGCGGCCTCGCCGCCCCCGGCCTGTGAGGCGGTGGGGGTGCTGATGCGCCGCGGCGAGGTCGGCGGGTGGCGCGTCGAGCGGCGGGAGGGGGGCCGGCGGCCCCGCCTGCGCGTCCACGGGTTCGGCGGGCGGGAGATCGAGTTCGACTTCATCTGCGCCGCCGGGGAGCTGCCGGACATCGAGCGGCGGATCGCCGGCTGCCTGGGCTACAACCCCTCGGGCCCGGCCCCGACCGCCGGAGCCACGGAAACTGGCAGCACCGCGCCTGTATCATAAATGGTGCGATATTTGAGACGGCGGAGGTGCGGGCCGCCGGCCCGCACCGCCAGAGGGGGTGAAACCTTGAGCACGGAGCCCCAGGGCGGCCGCCCGTATGGAGCCGACAATATCGACCCCAGAAACTTCAGGTCGCCCCTGTACGGCAGGACCTACCGGCAGCACGCCCGCCACGTCCTGGACTACTATACGGATCTGGACTGGCGGCAGGAGATGCCCGCCGCCGAGGAGTGGCGACGCCTGGCGGAGATGGACACGTTCGACCCCGGCGCCGCGGAAGCCCTCCTGGCGCGGCTCGAGGACGGCGAATCCCACGGCTCGATGTGGCCCATGTTCCGGAAGTACGTCAAAGACTGGGCCTCCGCCCGCGCCGCCATGGGAGCCCTGGAGCGGGAGCTCGAAGGCCTCAGCCACGCCGAAGCGTCGCTGCGCCTGCTGCGGTTTTACGAGACCTATTGCGCGCCGTGGTCCGACACGCACCCGGGCCAGGAGGTGGCGAGGCGGTGGCACGCGCTCACGCGGGCCGAGCCCGTCCCCGCCGGGGAAGCCGAAGCGCTCGTGGCGATGGTGAGCGGCGCCGACTGGAACGGGTGGGACGAGCCCCTGTGGCGCGAGCTGCGGGACCGGGTCAGATCCTGGGCGCAAGCGCAAGTGGGGCCCGGCGGGGCGGGCCCGGATGCGTCAGAAATCGTGCGCTAAACGAGACGTGTCGCTTACACCAG
>CADCTO010000523.1 GCA_902805585.1 uncultured Armatimonadota bacterium
CCCGGCCGCGCGACCGCCGCGGGCCGCTGACGCGGATGTCCGCGCCCTGGTGCTCGACACGGCCAACCAGGTCGCCCTCGACATCCTGGCGCACCGCGCGGGGGTGGAGGCGCTGCGCCACATCGCCGACGCCGCGCGCGCGCTGGCTGGCGCCCGCTATGCCGCGCTCGGCGTCGCCCGTCCGGACGGCAAGGGCCTGATGGAGTTCCTTTCGGTGGGGCTGACGCCGGAACAGGAGGCCGCCATCGGCCCCCTCCCCCGCGGCGTGGGCGTCTTGGGGCATCTCCTCCACCAGACGGAACCCCTGCGGATCGACAATCTGTCGGAACACCCAGCCTCCGCCGGCTTCCCGCCGAACCATCCGCCCATGGAAAGCTTCCTGGGCGTGCCTATCCGTCGCGGCGACACGATCCTGGGCAGCCTGTACCTGACCAACAAGGAGAACGGGCAGCGCTTTACCGAAGCGGACGAGGCCGCCGTACAGGCGCTGGGCGCCCACGCTGCCGTCGCCATCCATAACCTGCAGATGATCGCCCGGCAGCGGGCGCTCCTGTCCGGGCTGATCAAGGCCCAGGAGGAAGAGCGCCGCGCCGTCGCCTACGAACTGCACGACGGGCTGACGCAGTACGTCATGGCCGCGCACGCGCACCTGCAGTCCTACGGCCGCGCGCAGGAGACGGGCAACGAGGCCCGCGCCGCCCGCGAGATGGACCAGACGCTTCGTTACCTGAAGGACGCCGTGCTCGAATCGCGGCGCCTCGTCAACGGACTCCGGGCGCTGGCGCTGGACGACCTGGGTTTGGCGGGCGCGCTGGACCAGCTCCTGTCGGAGGAGAGAACGCGCGCCGGCTGGAAGGACGCGGACCTGCTGCACAACGTCGCCGGGCGGCACTACGATAAACTGCTGGAGACGGCCGCGTTCCGCGTGGTGCAGGAGGCGCTGAACAACGTCCGCAAACATGCGCGCGCGGAGCGGGTGCGCGTCCTCCTGCTCGCGGGTCGGGAAGAACGCACCGGCGCCCCGAACCTGACGCTGGAAGTGCGCGATTGGGGCTGCGGGTTCCGGCCGGAGGAGACGATGGGCGACTACGACCGGGTGGGCCTCCACGGGATGCAGGAGCGTGTCGCCCTGCTCGGCGGCTCGTACGATCTGCGCAGCGCGCCCGGCGAGGGGACCACCGTGCGTGCCGTCTTCCCGACCCTGGAAACGCCACCCGGCAGCGCCGAAGGAGAAGATGGATTATGAACAGCGACGACGTGTCCGTGCTTCTCGTGGACGACCACGCCATCTGGCGTGGGGGCGTGCGCAGCCTGCTCGAAGACACCGAGTTCGCGGTCGTCGGTGAGGCGGCCTCGGGCGAGGAGGCGCTGGAGCGGGTGCGGGAACTGCGGCCCCGCCTGGTCCTGCTGGACATCCGCATGGCGGGCGGCGACGGGCTGGACACGCTCCAGGCGCTCAAGCGCGAGTTCCCGCAGACGTCGGTGGTGATGCTCACGACCTACGACAACCCGACCTACATGTCCCGCGCCGTCGCCGGGGGCGCGGCCGGGTACCTCCTCAAGGGCGTCGAGCGTGACGATCTGCTGACCGCGCTCCGTGCCGTCGCCGGCGGCGAATCCCTGCTCCGGCCCGAGGATCTGTCGCGCAGCCTGCGCGGCGTCAGCGAGAACGCAGCCGGCTCCGCCGACCTGATCGAGCCGCTGACGGACCGCGAGCAGGAAGTGTTGCGGCTCCTCTCGACCGGCATGAACAACCGCGACATCGCCGCGGTCCTGTTCATCGCCGAGAGCACGGTCAAGACGCACGTCGAGCATATCATCGGCAAGCTCGGCGTCTCCGACCGCGTCCAGGCCGCCGTCTGGGCCGCCCGCCACGGTCTCGCCCCCGAGACTGCTTAAGCGCGGCCCCGGCCGGACCTTCCCGCCTACAATCCGCCGTTTCGAGGATTCGCCCCGCTCCGCGCCGGCCTATAATGGATGCAGGAGTGAATCTGATGCAAGACCGCAAACCTGTCACCCGGCTTCTGGCGGCGGCCGTAGCCTTCGCCGCGACCGCGCAGCGCGCGTCCGCCCACGAGAAGTGGTTCCACAGTACTGATACGTTCCCTCTGCGCCCGGACCTGGTGTTCCGCCCGCTGCCGCTCGCCTTTATCGGCGGCGTGCTGCTGGCGACCCTGGCCGGATGGCTGTTCTGGCGATCGCGCGGCAGCCGCGGCTTCGTGCCCGGCCCCGAAACCTTCGGGACGACCGACGAGCGGCGCGCCCTCCTGTTCGGGCTGGCGCCGCTGATGCTGGCCATCCACCTGGCCGTGCCCCTGCTGGTCAACGGCGTCCAGGGCAACCTGTTCTCGCCGGACAACCCGCTGCCCGCACCCTGGAAGTATTTCCTCGGGCTCGGGCAGGTCGGCATCGCCCTGGCCCTCTTCTACGGCGCACTGACGCGCCTCGCCGCCCTGGCGCTCGCCGCGCTCTGGGGCGCGGGCCTGTTCCTGGTCGGCCCGGAGCCGATGCTGGACAACCTGTTCTATCTGGGCTTCGCCGCCTTCTTCTACCTCGCCGGGCGAGGGCCGTTCTCCGTAGACCGCCTGCTGCTGCCGCGCCTGGAGCCGCCCGCCGAGCTTTTGCGGCGCGCCGTGCCCGCACTGCGCGTCGGCCTGGGGCTCAGCCTGATCGTGGTCGCCTTTACCGAGAAGTTCGCCAACGTCCCGCTCGCGCTGGCGTTCCTGGAGAAGTACCCGCTCAACTTCACGCCCGCCTTCGGCATGCCGCTGCCGAACGAGGTGTTCGTGCTGTGCGCCGGTGCGGTCGAGCTTCTGGTGGGTCTGTGGCTCCTGTTCGGGATCTTCCCGCGCGAGATCGTGCTGATCGCCTGGATCCCCATCAACATGACCCTGACGATCTTCAACTGGACCGAGCTGATCGGCCACCTGCCCATCTACGGCATCATGGGGGTGCTGCTGGTCTGGAACGCGACCCGCGAGGACGCCGACCTGTGGGTGCGGGGCCTGCGTGAGACGCTGCTACCCGCGCAGGGGACGGAAGTGGGCCAGGACCCGCTGCGGCCGCGCCGGGCTGCGGCTGTGACCGTCGGGCTGGTACTGCTGGCGGCGCTGGGCGTCGGCAGCCTCCGGGTGGCGAACGCCGCCCGCGAACAACGGCCCGCGCCGGCTCACGACCACACGGGCCACGACCACGCCGAGCACGCCGCCGCCGCTCCGGCCCCCACCACCGCCGAGCGGGAACTGTTCCTCACTGCGGGCGGCCTCTACACCGACGCCGACATCCGGGCCAACGGCAGCAAGACGCCGGCGCAACGGTACCACGGCGTGATGGCGCAGCACAACAAGAACCCGAAGCCCGGGGCCTACGTCTGCCCGATCTCCGGGACCGCGGCGAACCCCCGGTTCACCTGGACCATCGCGGGCAGGGGATACCGCTTCTGCTGCCCGCCGTGCATCGGCGAGTTCGTGCAGCAGGCCAAGACGGACCCCGACAGCATCCGCCCGCCCGACGAGTACCGCAAGAAGAACTGACGGGCGAGGCAAGACCATGAGCATCAGGAACGACACCGGCCGGATCGCCTGCGACGGCGCCGCGTGCGAAGCGACCGCCCCCGCGCCGGTCGCCCTCCGCCCCGTGCTGTCGGGGCGGGGGGCGGCGGGCGACGCGACCGGCGCCGAGGGCTGGCTGTTCGTCGGCAGCCGGGAGGCGCACCACCACTTCTGCCCGGAATGCGGACCAAAATACCTCAGTGCGGCGCTCCCCGCCCCGGCGGGCAGCGCGCGTTAATCCGGCACGTTGCGCCGAAGTTCCTCCAGCCACACGGTCGCTTCGGAGTCGCTGGGGGCGCGCCAGTCGCCGCGGGGGGAGAGCGAGCCGCCCGAGCCGACCTTGGGGCCGTTGGGGACCGCGGAGCGCTTGAACTGGCTGATCTGGAAGAAGCGGAACAGGAACACGTCGAGCCACTTCTTGATCGTCGCCAGGTCGTACTCGTTGTGTTTCTCTACGGGCAGAGCGTCCGGCCAGTCGCCGCGCGTCCGGTCGCTCCACGCGTGGTGGCTCAGGAACGCGACCTTGCTGGGCCGGAAGCCGTAGCGGGTGATGTAGTACAGGGTGAAGTCCTGCAGCTCGTACGGCCCGATCTTCGCCTGTGTGCTCTGCGCCGGCTTGTTTCGGTCCTCGCTCGCATGGGGCACCAACTCCGGCGAGATCTCCGTGTCCAGGATCGACTGCAGGATGGCGCTCGTCTCGGGGTCGAACTGGCTCGTCCCGATGACCCAGCGGATCAGGTACTGGATCAGCGTCTTGGGGACCGACGCGTTGACGTTGTAGTGCGACATGTGGTCGCCCACGCCGTACGTCGCCCAGCCCAGCGCCAGCTCGCTCAGGTCGCCCGTCCCCAGCACCAGCCCGTTGTTGTGGTTCGCCAGCCGGAATAGGTGCGACGTGCGCTCCCCGGCCTGCA
>CADCTO010000524.1 GCA_902805585.1 uncultured Armatimonadota bacterium
ATAAGAATCGCGTGGACGAGCTGTCCAAACCCGGCGAGAACGTCGAGGGCCAGAGCTATTACAACGCCGATTTCGGCCCCAACGCCCGCTGGGCCTGAACGCGTCCGGCGGCGTGGGGCCACACGGAAATAGAGGAAAGAAGATACCGTGCGTTTGTTCCGAACTGATAACTGGCTGAAAACGCCCGCCGACCGCGACGTGATCACGCGCTGGACGATGGCGACCGGAGACCACAAAGACGGGGCGTCGGCGCCGTCCGCGAGCCACTACGTGCTCGACGTGCCGCCGCCGTCCGACCCCAACGCCTGGGAGTTTTTG
The DNA here is from genome assembly GCA_902805585.1 of uncultured Armatimonadota bacterium. Taxonomy (GTDB): domain Bacteria; phylum Armatimonadota; class Armatimonadia; order Armatimonadales; family Armatimonadaceae; genus CADCTO01. The sequence continues at coordinate 319 of CADCTO010000524.1, forward strand.
GCCCTGGGCGACACGGGCGATTCGGACGCGGCCGGACCCGGCATCTCGCCGCAGGACGCGGTCGGGCAGCAGCTCGCCGCCGACGCAGTCCTGCCGGGCAGTACGGGGACCGGGCAGGCCCGGCTCATCGTGCACACCGGCGACGTGATCTACATGACCGGCGAGAAGCGCCTGTACGACCGCAACTTCCGCCGCCCGTACTCGTCGTTCCTGACGCCGGAAAGCACCATCGACAACCTGGTGTTCCGGATCCCGTTCCTGCCCGTGCCCGGCAACCACGACTACTATGACCTGGGCGGCTGGGCGCGGTGGCTGGCGCGCGTCCCGTTCGTGGGAGCCGGCCTGCGGGCCATCGCGCACGAGCTGTTCGCCTTCAGCCTGCCCACGGGCGGGTCGGACATGGGCCGCGCGTACATGCAGGCGTTCGTGGACCTGGACGGCAGCAAAGGCCGCGACCCCGCCGTGCCGCTCGCCTACCGGCCCGGCGCGGCCACGCGCCTGCCCAACCGATACTACCGGTTCACGACGGGCGGCGCGGACTTTTTCGCGCTGGACTCGAACACGCTGGACGCGCCGCCGCCGGGGACCGACGTGAAGGTGGTGCGCGAGGCCGCGGCCGGGCGGGTTAAGATCCTCGAAGCCCGCGCCCAGAAGCTCGACGACGAACTGCGGCGCCAGCAGACGGCCCTGGACCGCTGGCGGGTCGAGCAGCGAGAAGTCGCGGCGGCCGACCCGGAGCGTCGCGAACGACTCCTGGAGCGCGCCGCGGCCATGACCTCGGTCCTGGGGCGGCTCCATGGCTCTCTGACGGCGCTCGCCGGCGCGGGCGATCCGTGCGCCCGGGCGGCCGACGCCGTGACCGTCGTCGAGCGCCGCTGGACCGAAGGCGCCGCGGACCTGACGGCGGCCCCGACGACCGCGGACGTCGCGACGGCGCTGGACGCCCTGGACGAGGCCAGCGACCAGGGCTGCGACGCACTGCGGGAGGTCGAGGCGTGTGTGGCGCTGCTGCCGGAGGGGCCGGAGCGCGCGCAGATCCTGGGCGCGCGGGACGAGGTGGACCGCGCCCAGACGGCGTGGTCCCAGCTCGTGAGCCCGCCACCGGCCGACCTGAACGCGCGCCTGCGTACCCTTTCCGAAGAGTCGCTCGACGTGCAGCGCGAACTCACGCTGGAGCGGCGGCGGCTGCGCTATCGACCCGAAGACCACGACCAGGCTCAACTCCGCTGGCTGGACGCGGCCCTGAGCGAGGCCGAGCGGGAGCGCCCCGGCAACTGGCGCGTGGTCTACCTGCACCACCCGCTGTACACCACCATATCGAACCACTGCGAGCGGCCCGACGTGCAGGACCTGCGCGAGAACCTGCTGTCGCTGCTCAAGGGGCGGGTGCACCTCGTGCTGTCCGGCCACTCGCACGCGTTCGAATGGTTCCGCTCGGACCTGCTGCCGAATACGGGGCTGTTCGTCAGCGGTGGCGGGGGGCAGATCTCGCTGCGCCCGTCGCTGCTGGAACCGCGGCTGTTCGCGCGGCGCCGCGAGCACTACGAGGCGCTGCGCCGGAACGGGGCGGTCGAGACGGCGATGGGTGGGCGCGGCCCCGCGGCGGCGGACGGCGAGAGCGGGCTGATCTACCACTACCTGCGCATCGACGTGACGCCCGAAACCCTCACCGTCCGGCCCGTCGGCGTCCGGCGGCTCCGCTCCGGCGGATTCCGCCGCGAGGAGCCCATGCCGGTCTTCCACGCCGCTTACCTCCCGGAGGGCCGCCCCCCCTGGAAGCCGCGCACGCTCGGTGCCGTCGAAGTCCGGCGCGACCGCCCGCCGCAGCCGCACTGGGGTACCTAACCCCCCTTCCCGGAAGACGAAGGTGCCCCGCCGCTTGCGGCGGGCGTCGTTCCCTGCCGAGCCGCTCCGGGGAGGCGCAAGGAGCGAAGCGACGCAGTGGGAGCCGGCGGCGGAGACAGGAGGTGCTTTGCGCAGGGGTGGGGAGGAAGGGCATGTGGAGTATTCGGGGCGTTTGTGGCCGGGACGTGTCGGCGTTGATCGCCCCGGCGTTGGGCGGCGCGCGGTTTGGCCGCATCCCGTTGTGCCTTGTCCGTTCCGGCGCGAACGCCGGGCTGAGGGGGAACGCTGCCCGCCTGCGCGGGCGCCGGAGGGAGCGCGCGGTGCCGTGCTATAATCCGGTCATTATGATGCCGTCGCCCGTCCGTGCCTACCTCATCAACGCCCTGGACCACACGCCCGCGACGCTCTCGGCCCTGCTGGCGAACCTGCCGCCGGGTGATGCCGCGTGGGATGCCCGACCCGACCCCGAGCGTTTCAGTCTGCGCGAGATCGTGGCCCACGTCGCGGACTGGGAGGCGGTGTGGAAAGAGCGCTTCGAGCGCGCCGTGACCGAAGAGCTGCCGCTGCTTCCGCGGCCCGATGTCGGGCAGCGCGCCGAGGAGCGGGGGTACGCGGCGGCCGACCCGGTGACGTCCCTCGCCCGGTTTCAGCAGGAGCGGGCGACACTCATGAGCCGGCTGCGCTCACTGCCGGCGGGAGCGTGGGGGCGCGAAGCGCACCTGGAGCGCATGGGCGATCTCCCCCTGGAGGGACTGGTCGCGCTGACGCTCGCCCATGACGCGTACCACGTCCGGCAGGTGTCCGAGTGGCTCGGGCTCGCCCCTGACTGATGCGCGGGGAGCACGCCACGCGTGCTCCCGTCACTAAAATTCGCCCCGAAATTCCTTGTCCAACACGGACGGCAGCAACGCGTCCAGTTCGTCGGCAGATTGGGTTTGCGAGGCTTTGAGCGTGTCGGCTTTAGTCTTGGGTCGGCGGGCACGGGCGGTAGGGTGGCCAGGAGCGCGGGGAAAGCGCCGTGCAGTGAACTACCGGCTTGAGAAGGCACAAAGTCCGCCTCCGCGGACTGAAGAAAGTGGGTTCATGAGGCGGTGATGGCGCGCCGGGACGCCAGTCCATCAAGAAAAGCCGGGACGGGGTGGATCCACCCCGCCTGCGCGTCGGCCAACCTTCGGCAATGGCCTGGTGGTCCTCCTCCGTAAGCGGCAGGAGGTGGCGCTCCCGGCTCCTCCCTCTCTTCTCTGTGCCCCTCCGTGTCTCTGTGGTTCGTCTTTCTTGTCCTACGTGTCGGCGAGGAAGACGCCGAAGTGGGCTTCGCGGCCGTCGCCGAGGGGGACGAGCCGGGCGCGCTGGTCGTACTCGCCGGTGAGCAGGTTCTTGAGGTAGGGCGCGCGCCGGTTCTTGGTGACGACGACTTCGCCGACTTCGGGGCCGGCGAGGGCGACGACGAGGACCTGGAGGTTGAACGGGCAGACGAGCGCGAGGTAATCGACGGGCGCCTCGTCCTCTTTGGCGCGGACCTGGAGGAAGTCCCGGGCGTTGGCGTCGGGCTGGAAGAGCTGCCAGGCGCGGGTGAGCGTCAGGGCGTCGCGGTCGGCGACGCCCTGCGCGACCCGGGCGCCGAGGGTGAGGAGCAGCTCGGCCGGCAGGGCGCAGAAGGCGGCGTGGTCGGCCAGGCGTACGGGCGCGCCGCCTTGGGCGAGGCGGGCGGCGGCGCGCAGGGCGCGCAGGGCGGTGAGCGGCAGGATGGCGTCGCCGTCGACGCGGGCGAGGGCGAGGGCGGCGCGGGCGGTGGCGAGCGTGGCCGGGATGCTGCCGCCCAGACTGCCGTCGGGCTGGCGGCGCGCGCGCAGAACGAGGCCGAGCCGCGCGGCGAGGGCGAGCATGTCGTCGTTTTCGGACTCGCGCGAGACGAACAGGACGCCCTCTATGGCGGCGGCGAGGTGTTCGGGCGAGGCGTCGTCGGGCGTGAGCGCGCCGGCGGCGAGGCGGTCCCCGATGCTTTTGACGATGCGCAGGGCGTTTTGGAGGAAGACCTCGTGGCCGGTGCGCCGGAACGTCTCGATGAGCGGGCGCAGGGCTTCGGCGGCGACCAAGGCGGAGGCCCCCCCCGCCCCCGATACTGGGGGCGCCGGAGAGGTACCCGGGCCAGAGGCCGTCGGACTGCCGGTAGGGGCGCCGCCTGCCGCGCCCTCCGGAATGGAAGCTCCGGCCCCCCCGCCATCGGGGGCGGGGGGTGCCTCCGCCTGGGTCGCCGCCGAAGCCCTGCGCCCGCTCATCGAGACGTTCCGGCGCACCGG
>CADCTO010000525.1 GCA_902805585.1 uncultured Armatimonadota bacterium
GTCTCCGCCTGGGGTTAGAAAGAACTTTTTTATGAAGCGCCCTGTTACCGCCTCCACGCCCCGCTGTGTCCGCCCACTGACCGCCCTGATTGCCGCGCTCTGCCTTTCGTTGGCCGGGTTGGCCCCACTGCAGGCGGCGACGCTGCCGGCCGGCTTCGCCGAGTCCACTTTCGCGAGCGGCTTATCGAACCCCACGGCGATGGCGTTCGCCCCCGACGGCCGCCTGTTCGTCTGCCAGCAGGGCGGTCAGGTAGCCGTGATCAAGAACGGCGTCAAGCTGGCGACGCCGTTCGTAGACCTGACCGCGAAAGTGAACGCGTCGGGCGAGCGCGGGGTCCTCGGAATCGCCTTCGACCCGGATTTCGCCGCCAACCGGTTCGTCTACGTCTACTACACGGCCACCAGCCCGGCCCTGCACAACCGCGTCAGCCGGTTCACGGCCAACGGGGACATCGCCGAATCCGGCAGCGAGGCGCCGATCGTGGACCTGGAGAACCTGAGCAGCGCCACCAACCATAACGGTGGCGCGATGCACTTCGGCCCGGACGGCAAGCTCTACATCGCCGTCGGCGAGAACGCGAACACCGCGAACTCCCAGACGCTCGCGAACCGGCTCGGCAAGATGCTGCGCGTGAACTCCGACGGCTCGGCGCCGGCCGACAACCCGTTCTACACGGCCGACGGCGCGTTCCAGGCCCGGGACCACGTCTGGGCGCTGGGGCTGCGCAACCCGTTCACGTTCGCGTTCCAGGCGGGCACCGGGCGCCTGTTCATCAACGACGTGGGGCAGAACACCTGGGAGGAGATCAACGACGGGTACGCGGGCGCCAACTACGGCTGGCCGAACACCGAGGGAGTTAGCACCAACACGGCCTTCCAGAACCCGGTGTACGCCTACGGGCACGGCACGAGCGACACGATCGGCTGCGCGATCACCGGCGGCGCCTTTTACAACCCACCCACGCCGCAGTTCCCCGGCCAGTATGTGGGCACGTTCTTTTTCGCCGACTATTGCAGCGGCTGGGTCCGGCGACTGGACCCGTCCACGGGCGCGGTCAGCGGGTTCGGGACCGGGTTTTCCAACCCCACGGACCTGAAGGTCGGCCCGGACGGCAGTTTGTACGTGCTGGCCCGCGGGACCAGCGCGATCCTGAAAGTCTCGTACACGCTCGGGCAGGCGCCGGCGATCACGCAGCAGCCGTCGGGCGTGACGGTGGCGGTCGGCCAGACGGCGACGTTCCGCGTGAGCGCGTCGGGCAGCACCCCCCTGTCGTACCAATGGCAGAAAGAGGGCGTGAACATTTCCGGCGCGACGGGAACGAGCTACACGACCCCGCCCGCGGCGCCCGAGGATAACGGCAAGACGTTCCGCTGCATCGTGACCAACAGCGTCGGCAGCGCCACCAGCGACAGCGCGGCGCTGACCGTCACCTCGAACAAACCGCCGGCGGCCTCGATCACGGCGCCCGCGGCGGGAGCCACCTACGCCGCGGGCGACACGATCTCGTACGCGGGCACGGGCACGGACCCCGAGGACGGGGACCTGCCGGCGAGCGCCTTCACGTGGCGGGTGGATTTCCACCACGATACGCACACGCACCCGTTCGTGGCCGATACCACGGGGGTCAAGAGCGGCGCGTTCACGATCCCGACGACGGGGGAGACGGCCACGAACGTCTGGTACCGCATCCGTCTGACGGTGAAAGATGCGGGCGGGTTGGAGCACGCCACGTACCGCGACGTCCGCCCCCGGACCGCCTTGATCACGCTGGCGACGAGCCCGGCGGGCTTGCAGGTGACATTGGACGGGCAGCCCAAGGCCGGACCGTACTCGGAATCGGGCGTGGTGGGGACGGTGCGGACGCTGGGCGTGGTGTCACCGCAGACCGTCAACGGGGTCACCTACGAGTTCGTCTCGTGGTCCGACGAGGGCGCGGCCACGCACGGCATCAGCACGCCCGCGAGCAATACCACCTACACCGCCACGTTCCGCCAGAGCGGCGGCTCCGCGTCCGGGACCGGGCTCAAGGGGGAGTACCACCGGAACACGACGCTGTCTTCCCTGTCGCTGACGCGCACGGACGCGCAGGTGGACTTCGCCTGGGGCTCGGGCTCGCCGGCGCCGGGGCTGCCGGCCGACAAGTTCTCGGTCCGGTGGACGGGCCAGGTGCAGGCGCCGGCCTCCGGCGCCTACACGTTCTACACGGTCACCGACGACGGCGTGCGCCTGTGGATCAACGGGGTCCAGGTCATCAACGCGTGGAAAAACCAGAGCCGGGAGCGCCAGGGCACGCCGGTCACACTGACGGCGGGGCAGAAGTACTCCGTCAAGATGGAGTACTACGAAAACGGGGGCGGGGCCAAGGCCCGGCTGCTGTGGAGCGGGCCGGGAGTTCCTAAGGCCGTCGTTCCAAAGAGCCGCCTCTTCCCCGCGCCGTAGAGCGCCGGGTCGAGACAGGCAGGCCACGGTTCGCGCCGTGGCCTGCCTTTTTGCTTCAGGACGCGAGGTTGGTCCGGCGGATCTCCCGGGCTTCCTCGTAGATGTCGAGCATCCGGCGGGCCATCTCGCCCGGCGTCGGGTGAAGCGGGCTGAGCAGGGCCGCGGCGCTCATCGCGCGCCGCCGCTCCCCGTCCGCGAGCAGGGCCAGGATGGCGCTGCAAAAGGCTTCCTGGTCGGCCGGCGTGACCAGGGCGTCCGTGCCGTCGCGCACGAACTCCGCCGCGCCGCCGCCGCGCACCACGACGCACGGCAGCCCGAAACTCTGCGCTTCGGACAACACCACCCCCTGCGTCTCGGTCGTCGAGGCGAACACGAACAGCGTCGAGGCCGCGTAGATCGGCGCGAGCTGCGTCCGCTTCAGGAAGCCCGCGAACCGCACGAAGGGCTCGATGCCGGCCTGCCGGACCCGCTGACGGCAGGCCGCGGCGTAGGGCCCGCTGCCGACGAGGAGCAGGACCGGCCGCCGGTCCCCCTCGTGCGCCCGCAGCGTGCACAGGCGCGCGAAGGCGTCGACCAGGAACTCCAGGTTCTTTTCGCGGGCCAGCCGCCCGACGTACAGCAGCACGGGCGCCCCGGGTGGCAGCGCGAACGTGCGCCGCGCCTGCTCGACGGCCGCGGGGACGACGGCGGGTGCCTCGGGCACGCCCGTGGGGACCACCCGCAGCAGCGGCGCCCGGACGCCCATGGCCTCCAGTATCTCCCCGGCCGCGCGCGAGGGCACGACGACCGCGTCGCACCCGTTGTAGTAGCGGCGCATGACGGCCGAGACCACTGCCTGCTTCGTCCGCGTCGGCAGCAGGGGGACGTAGTGGGTGTACTCGTTGTAGAGCGTGTGGTTGGTCGAGACGAGCGGGACGCCGAGGCCGCGGGCGCAGCGGCGTCCGTGCATCCCCAGGCCGAACGGCTGCTGCGTGTGGACGACGTCGAAGCGGGCGCCGCGCAGGCTGGCGGGCGGCGGGCCGAGCGGCGGCAGGACGATCGGGTAGGTGGGCGCGAAGACGGTGCGCAGGGAGGGCACGCGCAGGACCGGCGCGCCGCCGTCGCCGTCATCGGCGAAGCCCGCGTAGCGGGGCGCGACGATGACCGGGGTGTGCCGCCGCGCCGAAAGCTCGGCGGCCAGCGTCTTGACCGACGTGGACACGCCGTTGATGATCGGGTCGTAGCTTTCCGTGAACAGGCCGACGCGCATCAGGGTGTCCTCCCGGCCCCCGCAAGCACGTCCCCGGGCGAGACGTGCGGCGCCAGCACCCCGGCGCGCGCTTCCCACACCATCGACGCCCCCGCGATCCGCGGCCCGATCGCGAACGGCCGCAGGTCCCGGGCGACGTGGAGGACGCGCCCCGCCGCGTCGCAGTAGGCCGCGTCGAGCGGCACGCGCACGAAAAAGGTGTGGACGGCGCCACAGCGCGGGAGGCCGAGCGCCTCGTCGCTTGCGATCAGCCGCCGCCCCATCCAGCCGACGAACTGCGCCCAGGGCGAGCGTGCGAGCGTCGCCCGTGCGGCGAGGACCCGGCCGGTGGTCTGGTTGAGGAGACGCACGATGCCGTCGTGGCCGCGGCGGCCGCTACGCGTCCGCGCCCGCGGAGCGACCGTTCTCGCCGGCGCCAGCGCTGGCGCCCGCCTGAGCGCCGCGGGCGGTCTGCTGCTCCAGGAAAGCCAGCACGTCGGACAGGCGGAAACGGCGCTGGTGGCCGACCGTGCGGTGGTGCGGCAGCACGCCGCGGTTCGTGTAGCGGCGGACCGTAGTCGGGCAGACGCCCAGGATGCGGGCCGTGTCCTCCAGTGACAGCGTCGGGTCCAGCAGGCGCTCGATGAGCTGGTGGCGGTTCTCTTTGAAGCCGCGCGTGTAGTACTTCTGCGCCACCTCCTGGTGCGGCTCGTTCATGCCGACCAGGAGCTGGATGTGGCGGGGCAGGCGGCCCCAGAGCGCGGCGGCCTCGCCATCGGACAGGCCGG
>CADCTO010000526.1 GCA_902805585.1 uncultured Armatimonadota bacterium
GAAGCGTTCCTCCAGGAGAACGCGCCCAAAGTCGGCATGAGCATGGAAAAGCTGGCGGCCAAGCTGTGCGGCCGTTGGCGCAACGGCCTGCCGCTCGCCCTCTCGCCGGACACGGACACGCCCGACCCGCTGATCCCCTTCGAGAAGTGGAACACCTTCGACTACGCGCCGACGGAGGCCTTTCCCGATGCTGACGACGACCGTCGCGGGCTCCGCTGCCCGATCGGGTCGCACCTGCGCCGCGTCAACCCACGCAGCGCGCGCATCGCCGGGAACGGCGGGCACCTGCACCGCGTCGTGCGCCGCGGGCTGCCCTACGGACCCGCCTACGACCCCGCCCACCCGCGCGACGGCATCGAGCGCGGCCTGCTCGGCGTCTTCATCGCCGTCAGCCTGAAGGACCAGTTCGAGTTCCTGATGCGCGAGTGGGTCAACGACGGCGCGTTCGCCCCCGGCCTCGGCCGCACCCGCGACCCGCTTGCCGGGGACAACGATGCGGAAACGAGCAGGTTCGTCATCCCGACCGAGGACGGCCCGCGGGCGGTGACGGGGTTCTCGCGTTTCGTCACGACGCGTGGGAGCGCCTACTGCTTTTTGCCCAGCCTGACGGCGCTTCGATATCTGGCAGAGCCCTCAACCCCCGGTCCCCTCTCCCGATGATCCGGCTTCAGCGGCGGGAGAGGGCTCATAAGGAAAACACAGAATGACGCGATCTACCAAGTACCCCTTCCGACGCCTGCTCCTCGGGCTTGCCGTTCTCTGCTGGGCCGTCTGCACCGTCGGCGCCGGCGCCGCATCCGCCGCGCCCGTTCGGATCATCTTCGACACGGACATGGGGAACGACATCGACGACGCGCTCGCGCTGGCGATGCTGCACTCCCTGGAGACGCGCGGCGAAGCCAAGCTGCTCGCGGTGACGATCACCAAAGACAACAAATGGGCCGCGCCGTATATCGACGCCGTGAACACGTTCTACGGACGCGGCGACATCCCGATCGGGGTCGTCCGTGGCGGCAAGACGCCGGAAGACAACAACATGATCCGCGTGCCCGCCGGCCGCACGCGCGCCGACGGGAAGCCCGTCTACCCGCACGACCTGCGCGACGGAGCCCGGGCGCCGGAAGCGGTGGAGGTGCTGCGCCGGGTGCTGGCCAAAGAAGCGGACAACTCGGTGACCATCGTGCAGGTGGGCTTCAGCACCAACCTGGCGCGCCTGCTCGATTCGCCGCCGGACCGGCACAGCCCGTTCGCGGGCGCGGAACTGGCGCGGCGCAAGGTGCGGCTGCTATCCGTGATGGCCGGGGCGTTCCCCACGGGCAACAAGGAGTACAACGTCCACATCGACCTGGACGCGGCGAAGCGCGTGTTCGACCGCTGGCCCACGCCCGTGGTTGCGAGCGGGTTCGAGATCGGCGAGGCCATCCTGTACCCGGCCTACAGCATCGAGAACCACTTCGCCTACGTCCCCGACCACCCCGTCGCGGACGCCTACCGCAACTACCAGAAGATGCCCTACGACCGCCCGACGTGGGACCTGACTTCTGTGCTGTACGCGGTGCGGCCGGGGGAAAACTACTTCGGCCTGTCGGCGCCCGGGAAGATCGCGGCGGTAGACGACGGCACGACGCGCTTCCAGGCGTCCGATGGGGGGCCCCACCGTTACCTGACGACGACCGAGATGCAGCGCGCCCGCGTCCGCGAAGCCCTGATCGGCCTCGCCAGTCAGCCGCCATCGTCGCGGCGGTAGGGCCGTACAGCGCGGTCTTACGAGAGGTTGTCGGCGATCAGCTTCGCGATCTCGTCCAAGACCCGGTCGTTGGTCCAGTAACGGCTGTGGGCCAGGTCCGGGCGCCAGTCGGTGTTCACCTGGTACTCCTGGATGGTGCCCTCGGCGTCGAACAGGCGGCGCGTCGGGAAGCCGAGGATGTCGTCCGCGTCGTAGAAGATCTTCCAGCGCACGTCGCCCCTGCCGGGCACGCCGATGACCGCCGGGTCCACAAACTGGCCGATGCTGAAACGCTCCACCAGGGACTGCTTGCGCATCATCAGGAGCGGAAGCAGCCCGCCCGTGCTCGACTTGGACGCCAGGACCAGGCCGCCGTCCCGTGCCCGCCCGCGCCAGAAGCGGTACCGCTCGATCGCCTCGGCTCCCCCCTGCCCTTCGCCGATGAAGTCGGGCTCGCCCCCGATCACCTCGTCGGGAGCGAAAAGGCCGAACAGGAAGTCGAAGGCGACGGTCACGCCCAGGCTTTGCGCGATCACGTGGAGTCGTACGTTCTCGGCCCCGCGGTACGGCTCCAGACCGTCCAGGAACTGGGTGTAGACCGCGCCCCGGATGGCCCGCTCGCCGTCCGGGGCGCAGTAGTAAAAGGCGTCGGTCACCCCGAGTAACAGCACCGTCTCCTTGATCGGGTCCGTCAGGCGCCGCGTCGTCAGCCGGGACCCCAGTTCCGCCCCCCGTCCCAGCAGGTGGTTGTCGGGGTTCCGGTCGTTGCGGACGCGCTCGAAGCCGACGCGCTCCCACAGCACGTTTTCCGCGCGCGTGATGCGCTGGTCGGGCCGGAGCATGTCCGCGCGCATCCCCGGCACCTCGTGACCCCATTCGATTCCCAGGCGCGCGTCGACGGACTCCGTCAGCGCCGGCTGCCGCAGGGTGAGCGCCTGCCAGAGCGCGGCGTAGTCGCTTGCGTGGTCGAGCGGGTTCGGATCGGGCGTCATGCCGTGCATCAGGATGAGCACGTTGATGGTTGCCATGGCATTCTCCTGTTTTGCGGTTCCGCTCGGCCCCGCCTTTTCCCTTCCGTGGGTCCCCCCGCCGCCTCCTAGGCCGGGAGGCGGCCTTGAACCGCGGCCAGACGGCCGGTCTTCAGACGGGGCAGCACGTGGCGGGCGAAAAGCTCGCACTCCTGCTTGTGGGGATAACCGGACAGGATGAAGGCGCGCATGCCCATGTCGATGTAGCGATTCAGCTTGGCGACGATCTGGTCCGGGTCGCCGACCAGCGCGGCGCCGCAGCCGGACCGGGCCCGGCCGATGCCGGTCCAGAGCAGCGGTTCGGCGAAACCGTCGCCGTCGGCGATCCCGCGCATCTCGGCCTGGCGGGCGACCCCCAGCGACCGGGCATCGAGGGAGCGGTCACGGAGTGCGGCGCCCGTGGCGTCGTCCAGACGCGACACCAGCCGCCGGGCCCAGGCGCGGGCTTCGGCCTCGGTCTCGCGCACGATGACGTGCACACGCAGGCCGAAATCGAGCCGCCGCCCGTATCCCGCCGCGCGCCCCGCGACGTCGGCCATCATCGCCTCCAGCCTCTCCTCCGTCTCCGGCCACATCAGGTACACGTCGCAATGCCGGGCGCACAGATCGAGCGCGTCGGGCGAATAGCCGCCGAAATAGAGGAGCGGCCCGCCGTTCTGCTGGAACGGCTTGACCGGCTGCGCGGGCAGATCGAAGGCGTAGAACTCGCCCTGATAGCGGATGCGCTCCTCGGACCATGCCTGCTTGAGGATCTCGATGACTTCCCGGGAGCGCCGGTACCGCCGCGGCGAGTCCATCGTCTCTCCCGGCATCTCGGACGAGATGATGTTGATGGTCAGGCGGCCCCGCAGGATGTGGTCGAGCGTCGCGATGGCGCGGGCCAGCATCGGCGGGTGTAGCTCGCCGCACCGGACGGCCGTCAGCAGGCTGATCTGGCGCGTACGGGGGGCGACGGCGGAGGCGAACGTCCAGGTGTCCTGCCCCGGGAGGTAGCTCGACGGGCACAGGATGTTCCCGTAGCCCAGCCGGTCGGCGGTGAGGAGCACGTCCGCTGTGTGCTCCCAGGTGCTCGCGAACGCGGGGTCGCGGACGCCCAGGAGTTCGCAGTCGTCGTCGCAGAGCGGCGCGAACCAGGCCACCTCCACGGCGTCCCGGTCCCGCGTCCGTATTTCGACCGGCGTTTTTCTAGCCATCGCGCTCTCCGAAGGCTTGCCGAAACGCTTGCGGCGCACGGACCGGACGCCCCGTATCCGGGGCCACGAACGCCCCCCGCGTCCACGCCGTCGCCAGGACGCGCCCCGCCGGTTGTTGCGTGAGCGTGTAGTGGATCGTCAGCGAGGCCGCCTTCACGTCCGAGAAGGCGCCCGTGATCTCGATCTCGTCGCCGTAGACGGCGGACGCGAGGTATCGGACGTGCGCTTCAACGATGACCAGATGGACGCCCAGGCGCGCGAAGTCGTGGAACGACAGGCCGACCTGCTTCAGGAATTCGGACCGCGCCTCTTCGAGGTAGTTGAGGTAGACCGCATTGTTGACGTGGCCGAAAGAATCCAGCTCATAGGAGCGGACGCGGACGGTGGCGGTCAGGGGAAGCGACACGACGGGAAAGGTGGTGGGGAACCGCGCCCGGCCCGCGAACGGTTATCCGGGCACGTTCCCAGGCGGGATAGGATGGCGCGCGGCTACTTCTGGAAGTATTCCGCGTTCTTCTCGATGAAGGACTTCCACTGCTCCGGCACCTCGTCCTCCATGAAGATGGCGTCCACGGGGCACTCCGGCTCGCAGAGGCCGCAGTCGATGCACTCGCTCGGGTCGATGTACAGCTGGTCGTCTTCGTCTTTCCCGTGGATGCAGTCGACCGGGCACACCGCCACACAAGACTTATCCTTGACGCCGATGCACGGCTCCGCAATCACATAAGGCACGTCAAATCCTCCTGAATCCTTCCGACGCACCACGCCGCAGCGCGGGGCGGTGGCCCATTATAGCAAATAGGGCGGGGGGATTGCAACGCGGCCCGGCCCGCGCTCAGGAAGTGAAGGCCGCCGGGATCCACGCCTCTTCGTCCGCGTCCACGGCACGCAGATCGAGCAGGAGCCGGTCCTTCTCGATCCGCCCGTAGACGGGCGTCGGCGCGGCGCGCAGGCGACGCCCGAGTTCTCCGGCGCCCCGGCCCGAGTCCGAAACGGCGACGGCCCAGGAGGGCAGGCGGTGGCCGGGAAGTGAGCCGCCGCCCACCTCCGAATCCGTGGCAACGACCTCGACGCGAAGCGAAGCCTGCTCGCCGCGCAGCGACGCGGCGACGCGTTCGGCCGCTTCCCGCACGTCGTCGGCGGGACGGGCGATGCGGCGCAGGATCGGCACCTCCGACCAGGCGCGGCCGGCGTGGTACAGGCGCAGGGTCGCCTCCAGGCCGGCCAGGGTCAGCTTGTCGGGCCGGATCGCGCGCATCAGCGGGTGCTTCTTCATCGGGGCGATGTACCGGGCCTTGCCGATCAGGATCCCCGCCTGCGGACCGCCCAGCAGCTTGTCGCCCGAGAACCAGACCAGGTCCGCGCCCCCGGCGATGCTGCCGTTCGCGGTCGGCTCGTCGACGAGGCCGAAGGGGGCAAGATCGACCAGCGCGCCCGAGCCGATGTCGTCCGCGACGCAGACCCCCGCCTCCCCGCCCAGCCGGACCAGATCGGCCAGGGGCGCCTCCTCGGAGAAGCCGACGATGCGGTAGTTCGAGGGGTGGACGCGCAGCAGCATCGCGGTGCGCTCGGTGAGGGCCGCTTCGTAGTCCCCGATCCGGGTGCGGTTTGTGGTGCCGACCTCGACCAGGATGGCGCCGGCGCTCCGGATGACGTCGGGCAGGCGGAACTGGCCGCCGATCTCGACGAGCTGGCCGCGCGACAGGACCACCTCCCGGCCGGCGGCGAGCGCGGCGATCGGCAGGAACGTGGCCGCTGCGTTGTTGTTGACGACGAGGGCGTCTTCGGCGCCCGTCAGCTCGCACAGGAGGCGCGCGACGTGGGCCTGCCGCGAGCCACGGCCGCCGGTCTCCTCATCGACTTCGAGATTCGCGTGGCCGGCCGCCACCGCGGCAACGGCCCGCGCGGCGGACGGTGCCAGCGTCGCGCGGCCGAGGTTCGTGTGCAGCAGAACGCCCGTCGCGTTCACGATCCGACGCAGTGCGGGCCGCAGTGCGTCGTCGGCCAGGGCGAGCGCGCGCCCGGCCAGGGATTCGGGGGTAGGAGCGACAGGCGCTCCGGAGCGCAGCGCCTGTCGCGCCTCCTCGACCACACGGCGCGCCGCGCGGACGCGGGCTTCCGGGGGGAGGTGCGCCAACTCCGCGCGGGTCGCCAGTCGCTCCACCGAGGGCAGGGCGCGCAGCGCCTCCTGTGAGGCCGCCGCTGCTAGGCGGTCGTGGCCGTTCGCCCGTTCCATGCCCGCTCTTTCGCCTGATCGACCAGAGCCTGGAAAGCGAGGGCTTCCCCGGGGTCGTAGTCGCCGTCCTCGAACTTCAGCGCCAGCTTCCCCGGCCAATCGCCGTTCATCTGGACATTCAGCGCACCCGCCGCTTCCGGGAGAAGGGTCACGGCGGCGACGGGATGCGGTTCCAGGAGCGTGCCGGGCAGAGCGCGCGCGCCCCGGCGCACCAGCGCGGCCCCCACTCCCGTAACCGCCGCGGTCCCGAACAGCGCGTAGCCGGCCGGCCGCCTGCCCCGCCAGAACAGCAGCCCGCCGACGGCGGCCAGCCCCATGAGGAGCGACACGCCCCATTTTACCGAGGCGGTCTCGGCGTCGCCCGACAGCAGGCAGATCTTCTCGCGGAGGGTGGCCGAGGGCACGATCTGCACGGTCTCGTCGTCCCACAGCACGATCTCGCCGTTCTCGTCGGGGTTCTGGCGGCTCGCGAACTGCATCTGGGCCCGCTTCTCCACGGTCACTCCTTCTCCTTCCGCTCGTCCGCCTTGCGGGCGAACAGCCGGAGCGGGGTCCCCTCGAAGGCGTAGGTCTTGCGGATCTGGTTCTCCAGGTAGCGCTTGTAGGAGAAGTGGAGCATGTCGGGGTCGTTCACGAAGAGCACGATGGTCGGGGGCTTGACCGAAGGCATGGTGGCGTAACGGACCTTGAACGTGCGGCCCTTGTCGTTCAGCGGCCGCGCGTCGAGCGCGTCGCGCAGGAGGCGGTTCAGCTCGCCGGTCGGGATGCGCATGGCGTGGCTCTGGCCGGCGTCTAGCGTGGTCTCGACCATGGCGCCGATGCCCGTTCGCCGGACGGCGGAACAGAACGCGATCGGGGCGTAGGCGACGAACGGCATCTCGTCGCGCAGGTGCTGCGTGAAGACCTGGAGCGGGTTTTTGGACGGGTTCGCCTCCATGGTCTGCTGGCGCCCCACGTCCCACTTGTTGACCACCAGTACGGACGCCTTGCCCGCCTCGTGCGCCATGCCGGCCACGCGCTTGTCCCCGTCGGCCAGTCCCTCGGCCGAGTCGATCACGATCAGGGCGACGTCGCAGCGCTCGATGGCCCGCTGCGCCCGCAGGACCGAGTAATACTCGACCGTGCCCTGGATCTTGCCCGAGCGCCGGATGCCCGCCGTGTCGATCAGGAGCAGGCGGTGCCCTTCCCAGTCGAACGGCGTGTCGATGGCGTCGCGCGTCGTCCCGGCGATGGGCGAGACGATGGCCCGCTCCTCGCCCAGGATCGCGTTCAGCAGCGACGACTTGCCGACGTTGGGCCGGCCGATCAGGGCGATCTTGACGACGTCGTCGTCCTCTTCGCCTTCGCCTTCGTCGGGCGGGAACCGCTCGACGACCACGTCCAGCAGGTCGGCGACGCCGCGCCCGGAGAGCGCCGAGACCGAGTAGACCTCGCCGAGCCCGAGCCCGTAAAACTCCGCCGCATCGCGCTCTCGGGCGGCGTTATCGGCCTTGTTGACGACGAGCAGTACGGGCGTGTCCCCCTTGCGCAGCAGGTCCGCCAGTTCCTCGTCGATGGCGGTGACGCCCGGCTCGACGTCGACGATGAAGAGGATGACGTCGGCCTCCTCCATGGCGACCTCGGCCTGCACGCGGATCTGGGCCTGGAGCGGGTCGGGCTCGTCCATCCCGATGCCGCCCGTGTCGATCAGGGTGTAGGTGCGGCCGTTCCACTCGCCGTCCGCGTAGAGCCGGTCGCGCGTGATTCCGGGGATGTCCTCGACGATGGCGATGCGCCGCCCGGTCAGGCGGTTGAACAGGGTGGATTTGCCGACGTTGGGGCGACCGACGACGGCGACGATGGGTTTCGGCACGGGAAGCCGCCTCCTCGGTGGGGTGTCTGTACTTGTTAGCGTAGCACATCACGCGACGCCCCGTCAACAAGCGGGCGGGGCGCGGACAGGCGAACCAGCCCGACGGCCGCGGTCACCGGTCCCCCTCCTCCGTCCCGCCGCCTCCCACACGGCGCCACTCTCGATATGCGGACATCCGTTGGACGTTCCGGCAGCGCGGGTCGGGCCCGATAAACTCCGGTACCCGCCGGATGCCGTCGCCAATCCTGGTAATTGTGCGCGTTACCACGCCCCCCTGCCGCCCCGACTTTAATAACAGTATTCGTGAATCGGGCTAGACGAGCAGCAGGCCGTACTTCCGCGGGACAGACCAGTCAACGGCGCCATGCTTTTCCACGAGGACCCGAAGCAACCAATTCTGGAGGAGTTTCTCGAATGATTCGTTTGCGTTGCATGGCGCTGGCACTTATGCTGACCGCGCTACTTAATTCGCTTCTGGCGCCCGGCGCCCGAGCCCAGGACCTGGGCCCGAGCGCGCCGCGCTACGGCCGGGTGGAAATCGCCCTGCCGTCGGTACGGACGGCCGCGGGCGCCAACGTCTACCTGCCCTACGAGAACAACCTGTACGGCCGCGGCGAGGGCGTGACCGTGAACGCCACGCTCACGGCCCCGGACGGCCGGACCCGGACCGTCCCCTGCTTCTACATGGAGCGCGTCGCCCCCAAGGGTGACGGCTTCGCACCCACCGGCGAGGCGGGATGGTACCTGCGCTTCGCCCCGGACCGGGTCGGCACCTGGACGGGCCGCGTCACCGTGACCGACAAGGACGGCACCCGCGACGGCGGCCCCGTGTCCTTCATCTGCACCGACGGCCCGGCCGGCAACCCCGGCTTCGTCACCGTCTCCGCCAAGGACGGCCGCTACCTCCAGTTCAGCGACGGCACGACGCTTCCCAACGCGCCGGGCTACCACCGCAACCACCCCGAGGACCTGACCCGCCTGCCCAAGAACACCATCGTGCGCACCTGGTGGAACGGGACGGCGGCGGATTACGCGCCGTGGGACCTGGGCGGCCAGGGCGGGCGGCTGAACTGGGGCAACACGCACACGCCCAACGAGTCGCCCAGCGACAACGGGCGCGAGCTCTCCGCCACCCAGCGCTTCGACCAGCCCCAGCTCGAGATCAAGGTCATGAAGGGCCGCGCCGGCGCCCGCTACCGCTGGACCGCGACGCTCGACGTCCACAACGTGACGGGCCCCAAGAGCACCGCGGACGCCAAGCTCGGCAGCAAGTACGGCCCCGCGCTCCAGATCACCGACAACGCGGCGGGCACGGACCGGCCCGTCAACACGACGTGGCTCTCGGGCACCAAGGACTGGACCACGATCGGCGGCGAGTTCACCCTCTCAAGCGCCGAAGGCGACTTCCGCTGGGTCAAGATGGGCCTCAAGAACTGCACCGGCGGCTACGCCAACTGGTACAGCGCCAGCATCCGGGAAGTGCTGCCCGGCGGCGGGCTCGGGCCTGAACTCATGGAGCGCACCTCGGTCAACGCCCACAAGCGGTACTCGCAGGCCGCGGCGTACCGCGCCGACCGCCTGCTGGAGGCGGCCGAGGAGACCGGCACGTACCTCAAGGTGGTCGTCTTCGAGAAGCAGTCCCACGTCTGGGGACGCTGGCAGCCCGACGGGGAATACCAGGAGTCGTGGAAGCAGCAGGACTACAACTTCTACGGCACGACGGACCCGGACCAGATGAGCTTCACGCGCTGGCACCAGAAGGCGGCCACGCGCTACTTCATGGCCCGCTACGGCTGGAGCCCGCACCTCTTGCAGGCCGAGTTCTGCAACGAGGGCGACCCGTTCTCCGGCCTGCACGCGGCGGGCACCCGGTTCTTCAGCCGCGAGGTGCGCGCCTACACCAACCGGCAGACGCCGCTGCTGTCGGGCTCGTCCAACTGGCACTCGCTGCCGGGCTGGATGAAGGACGCGGCCACGGTCTCGGCCGCGGACCTGCACTCCTACCCGGCGACGCTGCCGTCGATGAAGTCGATGGGCGCCGACTACGACACGGCGCTGCTGCACGTGCTGGCCGGCCGCGAGTACGTCAAGGGCGGCATCGGCATGCCGTTCATGTGGGGCGAGATCGCCATCCACCAGCAGGGCTACCCCGAGAACGGCGACGCCTGGACCGACGCCTCCAAGGACCCGGCGCCGGCCAGGGACCGGGACGGCGTGTGGCTGCACAAGGCCACCTGGGCGGGGCTGGCCCCCGACGCCGCGTACCTGTTCTGGTGGTACATGAAGGAGATCAACGACTACGACCTGTACCGCACGGGCGCCGCGTTCCTCAAGTTCGCCGCCGGGATCGACCTGGCCGGCGGCGGGTACGTGGACGCCGCGCCGGCCGTGTCCGGCAGCCTCCGGGCGCTGGGCCAGAAGAACGCGGCCAAGGGCCGGGCGCACCTGTGGATCGACAACCCCCGCCACACCTACCGAGCCGTCATCAGCGGGACCAGCGTGTCCGCCGCCGCCGGCACCGTCACCATAGCCGGGATGCCCGTCGGCGACTACCGCCTGGAGTGGTGGGACACGAGCCTGGGCACCGTGGTCGGCGTCGACGAGGTCTCCACGTCGAACGGCCAGATCGTCCTGCGCATCGATTCGCTGGCCCGCGACGTGGCCGTCAAGATCATCAAGGACGGCCAGGCGCCGTCGCCGGATCCCGAGCCGACGCCCGAGCCCACTCCGGAGCCGACTCCGGAGCCCACCCCGACGCCGACGCCGCAGCCGACGCCCGAGCCGACGCCGCAGCCGTCACCCGCGCCGGTGGTGTACGCCGCGCCGACCAACGTCACGGCGACGCCCCGCGGCACCGCCACCACGGTCGACGTGTCCTGGACCGCCCCGGTCTCCGCGGAAAAGCCCGCGCGGTACCGGCTGTTCCTCGACGGCGTGGCGAAGGACACGAGCACGGGCACCAGTGACTACCTTGCGGGGCTCGCCCCCGGCAAGCACCGCTTCGGCGTGACCGCGGTCTACGCCGGCGGCGAATCGGCCCGGGTCGAAGTGGAGTTCACCATCGCCGGGACCGTCACGCCGGCACCGCCGGTGGTGACGTACGCCGCCCCGACCAACGTCCGGGCGACCGTCAGCGGCACCACGGTCGGCGCTTCCTGGACCGCGCCGGTCTCGACCGTGCGGCCCACCTCGTACAGACTGTACGTGGACGGCGTCCTCAAGGGCACGAGCACCGGCACCAGCGCCAGCCTGACGGGTGTCGCGGCGGGGACCCACCGGCTGGGCGTGACCGCGGTCTACGCCGGCGGCGAGTCGGCCCGGGTCGAGGTCGGCTTCACCGTCGCCCAGCCCGCGCCGGCGCCGGCCCCGACCACGCTCGCCGCGCCGACGAGCCCGGTCGTGCTGGTCCAGTCGACCCTGGTGAAGACCGCGTGGAAGGCGCCGGTCTCGACGGTGGCGCCGCTGCACTACCGCGTGTACATCGACGGCGTCTTCAAGCTCAAGACGACGGCGACGAACGCTTCGCTCTCGGGCGTGTCCCGCGGCAGCCACACGTTCGGCGTGAGCGCCGTGTACGCGGCCGGCGAATCCGCCAAGGCGACCAAGACGTTCACCAAACCGTGAGCGGACGGGGGCGGCGTGACAGCCGCCCCCTTATAAAAGCGGCCCCCGGCGCGCCACGCGCCGGGGGCTTTTTTTATCCGGCTTGCCGGGCCGGTATGACCTTGACCGCCACATCGCTGGCAAGGTTCTGGACCCGCAGCGTCAGGGGCGCGCCGCGCGCGACGCGGGCCGTGTCCTCGCGGGACACCTGCCCACGGCGCGTGTCCCACCACTGGATCCGGTAGGTCCCCGGAGTGAACCCGGCGACGGTCACCGTGCCGGAGCAGGGCGGTACCGCTGCGCCCCTGGCCGCTGCGATCCAGGTGTGGGCGGGATTGTTGATCCACAGATGCGCGTGCCCCTGCTGCACGTCCTTCTGCCCCACCGCCTGCAGCCCCCCGGCCGTTTCGGCTTTGGCATCCCGGTATCTGCCGTTATTAAACGGGATCCCCGCCGTGAACGCACGGAACGCGGCCGGGACCGTATACAGGTTGTGGGCGCGGATCGCGTCCTGCCACCACCATAACAGATACGCGGGGTGCGGGCCCAGGTTCGCCCAGGTCGCCTTGTGCAGCCACGTCCCCTGCCTGTCGGCGGCCAGCAGCACGTGCTCGGTCCCTCCCTTGCCCTGCGTGTTGTCCGCTTTGAAACCGCCCAGGCCGATCTCGCCCCACACGTAGGGCTTGTTCAGGTCGTGCGCCCGGCTGGCCCGGCTGTCCCCGATGGTCCGCATCAGCCGTGCGGTGTCCAGACCGGGCCAGTCCGGGCCCATCTTGCCCAGCTTCTCGATATACTCGTGCTGGTCGGCGTAGTCCGCCCCTTCCGGCACCACGAACGAGTGCCAGAAGGTGGTGTTCGCCATCATCTTGCGGTACGTGAAGCTGTGGACGTACCGGATGAAATGCACGGCGGCGCCTTTCACGTGGCTGGGGTTCGCCGGGTCACCTTCGTTGAGCAGCTCGACCGAGTGGACCGCCGGCGACCAGCCGTAGCGGGCCATGAAGTAGCGCACCGCCGCCCGCTGGTACCAGCGGTTCGCCCCGACGACGTTCGGGTCCGGTCCGCCGTAGATGTTGGTCTGCGAGTACGGCCCGTACTGCCCGCTTTCGGTCAGCTCCCCGAACAGGTGCGACTGTTTCTCGAACAGGCAGAGCTTGAGCAATACCCCGCTCGCGGCCGCGGCGGCCAGCACCATGTCGGCCCGGTGCGCCGCCACCTGGCTGTAGCGCACGTGCCGGTTGATGTTGGGCGTTTCCAGCAGTTCGGGCCCCAGCGAGCCGTCCGGACGCACCTCGCGCAGGGTCGCCTCGTGCCAGTACGCCTGGCCCCGCGTGCAGTTGACCAGGCCCATCTTCATCCAGCGGAAGTTGCCCTGCCTTCTGGTCAGCGTGAAGTCGCCGCCGATCCAGGTCCAGTCCGTGTCGCCGTGCAGCCAGGTCTTGTTCACCGGCGCGTCCGTGCCGTCCGCGTTGTCGGTCAGCCGCAAGGCCGGGCCGTAGTTGGCGCCGATCCCGCGCCGTTCGTTGGGCTTGGCCGGGCCGGCGACGTTTTCCGTCTTCACCAGGGCCCGCCAGCGGTACCGCTTCCCCGCCTCGCCCCGCGCGGCCAGCAGTTCGATCATCGGGTTCTTGCCGCCTATCCCCGTGCGGGCGGACAGCAGGCCGGGCGAGGGCGCGACCGGCAGCAAGCCTGCCTGCCCCCAGTCGCGCCGGCCGCCCTGGCCGCCCAGGTCCCAGGGGCTGTAAAGCGCGGCCGTGCCGTTCCACCAGGTGCGGCAGAGGGTGAAGCTGCCCTTGAGCGCCGCGATGGAGGTCGGGGAGTTCTCGTGCGTGCCGGGGATGGGCGGAAGCACGCTCCCGTCCGAGAACTCGAAGTAGCGCCGGTCCGCCCTGGCGACGCGCGCGAACCCACGGTTCGGGGAAGGGGTGACCGTGAACGACCGAACCTCCGACTCGCCCGCCCCGCTCCGGTCGCGCGCGCGCACTTTCCACCGCCAGCGGCCCGTCCGGTCCGGGGCGAAGCGGAGGTACCAGCCGTTCTCCCCGGTCGCCCGCACCTCCTCCACCGCGCCACGCATCCCCTCCCGCCAGAAACAGGGCCACACGACCGCATTACTCCAGTCCGTCACGCCCGGCGGCAGGAGCAGCGCGTCGACACGGATTCCCGTGCCTGGCTGGATCCCGCGGGGCGGAGAAGCGTCGTACGGCAGGTACGGGTTCGCGTCCGTGTCCACGGTGAGGACGGCCTCGAAGCGCCCGAAACGAGGCACCTGCTGCGAACCGGACTGGACAGCTATTTTCATCTTGCTCGCCTTACTTGAAACTCGGCCGGGGCGTGTTTGCACGCGACGGCGGCAGCACGGGCAGTTCGAGCGCGTGGCGGGGGATCTCGCCGGTCGTGCTCCCCAGGAAGGCGACCACGTCCGCGATCTCCGGCTTCGGCATGTCGCGCTGGTGTTGTATCTTGCCCATGAGTCGCACGGCTTCGCCCAGGTCCCACACGCTGCCGTCATGGAAGTACGGGTAGGTCCGGGTGATGTTGCGCAGCGAGTAGGCCTTGAAGACGTACTTGTCGTTGGGGTCCTTGGTGAAGTCGTAGCGGCCCAGGTCGCCCTCCCCCTCCTGGTTCGGGAGCTTGAACTTCTGGAAGACCATGCCGCCCATCGCGGGGCCGGCGTGGCACGACGCGCAGCCGATCTCCAGGAACCGCTTCAGGCCGCGCTTCTCCCGCACCGACAGCGCCCTGCCGTCGCCGGCGAGGAAGCGGTCGAACCGCGACGGCGTGAGCAGCAGCCGCTCGAAGGCGCCGATGGACTGGCCGATGTTGTGGTACGTGACCGGGTCCTTTTCCTTCGGGAAACTCGCCTTGAACAGCGCGACGTACTCCGGGATGCTCGCGATCCGCTCGATGACCGCGTCCGAAGCGGGCATCGCCATCTCCTTGGGGTTCAGGATCGGGCCGAGGGCCTGCTCCTCGACGTCGCGGGCGCGCCCGTCCCAGAACTGGCGCGTGTGCAGGGCGGCGTTGAACACGGTCGGGGAGTTGCGCGCGCCGGGCACGAAGCCGTGGCCGAGCGAGGTGGGCAGGCCGTCAACGCCGTAGTTGGCCAAGTTGTGGCACGAGTTACAGCTGATCACACCGCTGCGCGACAGGCGCGCGTCGTGGAACAGCATCTTGCCCAGACGGACCTGCGCGCCGCGCGGCGTGTTCGCCGGGGGCAGGGGCGGGGCCGAAAGCGGCTTGTACCACTTTCGGGCCTGTCGGAGCAGTTCCCCGTCGCCGCCATCCTTGTTTGTTGCGGCTGCGGCCAGAACCATGGTCGCCAGCGGCATCACGCCTGCTGCGAGCGCAGCGAGCGTTTTCCATCGCATATGCTTTCTCTCCTCGAAGGGGCGCGGCGCGCCCCTGGCCTAACCGCCGACGACGGAAAAGTAGTGCTCGAAGAACCGCTCGGGGTCTACCTCGGTCGCGATGGTGTGCGGGCCACCGTCGTCGGCCTTCCAGCGGGTCATTCCGGCGAACGGGCCGTCTTCGACCGGGACGCTGACGGCCCCGGCCCGGTAGCGGCACAGGTCCGGCGCGAACACGAGCGCGGCGGCCAGCGGGTCGTGGAACGTGATCTGCGGCGTGCCCTTGAACCAGACCTCGGCCATCTCGGCGACCGGGGCGAGCCCCCCGCCCGCCTGCCCGAAACGCCGCCGACATTCGTCTGCCGGGAGACGGCAGCGCGTCGTCACGTCCAGGCCGACGCTCAGCAGATTCCCCGCGCCGTGCTTGTAGACCAGCGCGGTGGCGACCGGGTCCACCAGGGCGTTCCATTCCCGCGCGCCGGGGCCGTGGCCGGTGAACACGCCGCACATCAGGACGATGCGTTTCAGGAGCGACGGGATCTCCGGGTCGGCGGCGAACAGCGCCGCGAGGTTGGTCATCGGGCCGACGGCGAGCAGGGTGATCTCGTTCGGGCGGTCCCGGACCGTCCGGCGCAGGAAATCCACCGCGGCGTTGGGCGGCCAATCGGTCCGGTGCGGCGTGTCTTTGACGGCCTCGTACTGCGGGACGTTCGGCTGGCCGGGTCCGTGCAGCAGCACGTCGCGCGCGCCCGCGTGGATCGGCACGTCCTGCCGCCCCGCCGCGCGGCACACGATCTCCGCGAGCGCGGCGCGCCTGCCAGTGTCACCCGTGACGGTGGTGACGCCGAGCAGCTCGCACGCCGGCTGGCGCAGCAGATACGCGAGCGCGACTGCGTCGTCGATGTCCGAGCCGATGTCCGTGTCGAACAGAACGGGAATGGCGTCCGGCATGAAGGTACTCCTCCTGTGAAGGGATGAGGTGCGGGGGATGAGGGATGAGAAGGGAAAGGCTGCCCTCCATCTCATCCCTCATCCCCCGCACCTCATCCCTGGCCTACGGCTCGTCGTAGCTCTTGAGCGGGCGCACCCAGATGTTTCGGAACCGGGTCGGGTTGCCGTGATCCTGGAGCTTGATCGGGCCCTTGGCCGCGTGGGGCCGGTACTCCGGCAGGCTGCGATGGCCGGACGGTCCCAAGTACGGCGTGTGGTTGTGCACGAGGACGCCGTTGTGCATCAGGGTCAGGTACGCCGGCGTTTCCACCTTGCCATCCTTGAAGCGAGGCGCCGTGAAAAAGATGTCGTACGTCTGCCATTCGCCGGGCTTCAAGGAGGCGTTCACGAGCGGAGGGTACTGGCCGTACATGGACCCGGCCTGGCCGTCCGGGTAGGTGATGTTGTTGTAGCTGTCGAGCACCTGGATCTCGTAACGGCCGAAAAGGAAGACGCCGCTGTTGCCGCGCCCCTGGTCGCGGCCCCGGGGCGGGTTCGGCGCCGCCCACTCGATGTGGATCTGGCAGTCGCCGAACTCGTCGCGGGTCCAGGTGTCGCCGCCGCCGGCCACCATCGCGCCGTCCTGGACCTTCCACGTCGAGGCTTTGCCGTCCCCGGTGCGCCACCGCGCGGTGTCCTTCCCGTCGAACAGGACAACGGCGTCCGAGGGCGCCTTGCCCACGGCGCCCTGCGTGCTCGGCACCGCCGGCGTGATGATGGCGGGTTGCGGGCGCTGCCCATCGTGCACGCGCCACTTGCCGCCCGGGAGCATGGGCGTGTCCTGATAACCGACCTTTCGCTGGGTGGCGTTCCCCGCGTACACGTGCAGGCAGGCGCCGCCCGCCACAGCGGCGCCCAGCAAAAGGGCCGCCGCCAACTGATTCTTGTTCACTAAGCTATTTCCTTACTTCCTCGTTGTGTCTAGTGTGTGTTTCGGTCACGTCTTTCAGCACCTATTCGCGGGAGCCGGGTATTCCTCCTACCCCGCTGCCCCGTGCAGACTCACAAACCCGGGGGCGCCCCGGGGTGGGGCGCGGCCCACGCGTGGGCGCCCGTCGCCTTCAACTTACGCTTGAACACCTTGTCCCCACAGGTGGCGAAAAGGGTGTCGAAGTTTGCGCCGCCGAAACAGAGGTTGGAGATCTTGCCGTTCGGCGTCGGGAGGATGACGTTCACCCGCCCGGCCTGGTCGCAGACCTGTATCCCCATGCGGGTGGCGACGTAGAGCCGACCGTCCCGGTCCACGCGCATCCCGTCCGCGCCGCTGTCGTCGTCCTCGTCCGGCGCGTGCAGCCAGTAGTAGCGCTGCTTGTGCCGGAGCGACCCGTCGGGCTGTATCTGGTAGCTGTAGACCCAGTGCGATCGGCCGTCGTCCACATACAGCAACGTCTGGTCCGGCGAAAGGGTGACGCCGTTGGGGGAGATCAACCCGGTGTCGACGACGCTCTTTTTGCCCCCGGGCGTGATGAGCCAGACCCTTCCCGGCTCGCCCACCTTCGCGCCGACGCTCGTGACGTAGACGTTGCCGTTGTGCGCCACCACGAGGTCGTTCCCGCGGAAGCCGTCGGCGACCGTCTTCGCCTTGCCGTTCGCGTCGTAGGCGAGCACCTTCTGCGCTCCGCCCGCGACGGCGTACAGCCGTCCGTCGGGGCCGAACGCCTGCCCTTCCCCCTTCTTGGAGTCGGAGAGGAACACGCCCACCTTCCCGTCCAGACCGATCTTGAAGGTTTTGCCGGCG
>CADCTO010000527.1 GCA_902805585.1 uncultured Armatimonadota bacterium
GGTGTGACTCGCCTTGCCCTGGCCGCCGGCTCCCCCTTCCCTCGCAGGGAAGGGGGCAGGGGGGATAGGTGGACAGCGGGCGCCGAGGGGCGGGGGATAGGTACGGAGCCCCACGGGTACACTACGGCTGGGTGTTTCTAAACACGGCGGCGGTGCGGCCGTTGAAAGGAGAAACGATGGAAGCAACAGTGACACACCAGGAGATGGTCATCCCGGCGGCGATGCGCTGCGAGAACTGCGGCGCGCTCGCGCGGGAGGAAGCCAGGGAACGGGTCAGCGAGACGGAAGTGGCCGTCCGTTACGCGTGTTCGGAGTGCCGGCGCCAGAAGACGCGCCGCTTCCAGACCGGCCCGGCGGAGATGAACGAGGACTAGGCCCTTCCTCGGCGATGGAAAGCCACGAAACCTGCGGTTTCGTGGCTTTTTCTTTTCGGGCCGGCGCGTCAGCGGGTGGCGCCCGCCGCGGCCTTCTGCTCCGTCAGGAACACCCGCACGCGCCGGTCCCGGCCGGTCCCCGTCACCAGCATCCGGAGGGTGCCGCTGACCGGGGCGACCAGGACCCGGCGCAGGTCCACGTCCAGGCCCAGCACGTCGCCCTTGTGGATGCGGCTGCCGTCCTCCAGGATGGACGCGTAGAGCGGGTGTAAATCGAAGGTGAATGTCGTCTCGGTCTTCAAGGGTGTTCTAGAACCTCGGTCGGAAAGGGCGAAACAGGACGGTGCGCGGTCGGTGGCCGTGTGCCAAGATAGTATCGGCGGATGGGGGCGGTCGCTGGAGGCGCCGCCGGAGCCCCGTGAGGATTCCACGCACATAGACGCTCCGCCGGCCCGCTTAGTTCCCGTTTTGCGTCGCGTTTTCTTCCCCGGGTGCGCGCATCTTTTCGCCGCGCACGTAGATGGGGTTGGAGAACACCCAGGGCCGCGCGCCGAGCACCAGCGGTCCGACGCGCCGGGCGTAGAGGTAGGCCTCCACGCGGTACGCGCCGGGGACGTCGGTCGTGAACGCCAAACGCCCCCGGTCGCCCGCGGCGACGATCCGGCCGTCGCGGAACAGGCGCAGCAGTACGCGCGATCCGTCCCCGTCTACCCGCGCCGAAAAGTGGACCTCGTCGCCCCCGGGCGTGAGGCATTCGCCCATCGTCGCCGTGCTCCCGCCGCCGGCCGCCCTGAAGTCGAACCCCGTCGGGTCCCCCACGCAGTCATAGGCCATGTAGCACCGTCCGGCGCGCAGCGCGTCGTAGATGGCGCGGCGGTCGCTGCTCGCCGGTTCCTCCGGGGGCAGGAGGACGTGCGTGGTGGCGGCGCGGAACGAATCGGCGTAGGAAGGGATCGGGTACTTCTTTTTCCCGATCTTCATCAGCGCGTGCGCGTCCAGCGCGCAGATGCCGACCATCGGCTGCCCGCCGTCGCCGCCCGTGAGCCGGTCCCACAGCGCCAGTTCGCGGTCCGGCCGTGTCACCAGCGCGCGCAGGGCGGCGAGCGCCCCTTTAGTCCGGTAGATCGGCACCAGCCAGAGCATCGACGGCGCGTTGACGTGGCGGCGGGCGATGGTGCTCAGGTTGATGACCTCCAGCCCCTCATAACCCCGCACGTTCCAGTCGAGCCACGGGTGCTTGACGTCGAAGGGGAGCGAGACCAGCGGCAGCCCGCCTTCGGCGTTCACGGCGTCCACGGCCACCTGGGGCGGCTCGTACTTGACCGGCTCCCAGTCCGGCGGCATGTCGAGAGCGAGCAGGAAGGCTCCCTTATCCACCGTCACCTCCGTCCCGATCAGCAGCAGCGGCTTCGCCGCGTACTTCGCCTCCCACCCGTCGCGCAGGGGGCGCTGCGTGTTGTGGTCGGCCAGGAGCACGAAGTCCACGCCTGCTTCCGCCGCCGCCGCCATCACGGTCGGGATGTCGCCCGCGCCGTCCGAGTAGGTGGAGTGGATGTGGAGCGCCCCGCGCAGGTCCCGCCACGCCGACGCTTCCCCGGCGGGCGACGGCGGCCCGCCGTCACGCGGGACCGGTTGCAGCAGAAACCGCCCGGCGACGGCGTCCCAGAAGCCGGGGCCGAGAAGCACGGAGGCGACGATGCGGAGCTTGGTGCGCGGGGAAGATGGCATTCCGGATATAGTTCCCTCTTACCCGGCGCCGTTCCTCTCCGCCTTCGGGGCCGTGTCTTGTTCCGGGCCGACGGCGTCTGCGCCCGAAGGAGACTGCCGCCCGTCGGGTGAATCTAGACGATAGCGGCCAGGCCTTCGGGCGCGGGGCGGCTCGTCGGGTGATAACCATGCCAGCAGTCCGAGGCAGAGAACAAGACCGGAGCAGCCGCGCCGACCCACCGCCACAACCGGCGGTGCCGCCGAAGACGCCCGCGTGGCGCGTCCGCCTCCTGGGCACGCTGGAGGTGGAGCACGAGGGGCGGCGGATCGCCCGTTTCCGCGCCCAGCGCTACGGCATTCTGCTGGCGTACCTGGCGCTGCGTCCCGGGCAGACGCACGGGCGCGACGAGCTGATCGAGCTGCTCTGGCCGGACGCCGACGGCGACACGGGCCGCACCCGCCTGCGTCAGGCGCTCGCCTCGCTGCGCCGCCAGCTGGAGCCGCCGGGCACCCCGCCCGGCAGCGTCCTGGTCACGCGCGGGCACGTCGGTGTCGGGCTGGACCCCGCCAACGTGGGCACGGACGTGGCCGATTTCGAGGCGCACCTGCGCCGCGCCGCCGACGCAGCCGCAGCCCTGCCGCCGGACGAGCAGGAGCAGGCCCGCCGTCTTCAGGCGGCCCTCGACGTGTACGCGGGCCCGCTGCTGCCCGGGTTCTGGCCGGAGTGGGCCGTCCGTGAGCGCGAACGGCTCGGCGCGGCCCATGTCGATGCGCTCCGGCGGCTCGCCGCCCTCCGGGAAGCGGCGGGCGATCCCGTCGCCGCCCTCGACCTGGCCCGGCGCGCCGGCCTGGCCGACCCGGACCACCTGCCCGCCCTCGTCGACGTGATGCGCCTGCTCGCCGCCACCGGCCGGGGCGACGACGCACTGCGCCAGTTCGACACGATCACGCACGTGGCCGGACGCGAAGGCGAAGCGATTCCCGCCGAGGCCCGCGCGCTGGCCGGGGAGCTGCGCCGCCGGCGGCGTTCCGGGCCCCCGGCGCGGCGGGGAACGCCGCCGCCGCCGCCCGAAGCCAGTATCCCGGGCCTCCCCCCGAACGCTTCGGCCGCTCGCGGCGGCGAACGCGCCCTGACGCCGCGCCTGCCGCCGGTGCCGCTCGCCCCGTTCTTCGGGCGCGAGACGGAGACGGCGCAGGTCCTGGACCTGCTCCGGGACCGGCGGCGCGGCGCGCGTCTCGTCACGCTGACCGGAATGGGCGGGTCGGGGAAAACGCGCCTGGCCCTGCACGTCGCCCGGCAGTGGGACGAGGCACACGGCGGCGGGAAAAAGGATGCTTCTTCTTCGCCCGTCTGTGTGTTCGTGCCGCTCGTGGACGTGAGCGGCCCGGGCGCGCTGCCGGCGGCGGTCGCCGGCGCGCTGCGCCTGGACCTCGGGCCGGGCCGCGCGCCCACCGAGCAGATCGTGGAGGCGTTGTCGCGGCGGCCCCCGTCGCTGCTCGTGCTCGACAACTTCGAGACGCTGCTCGGTGACAGGATGGACGAGCCGGCGGGGGCCGCCTTCTGGGTCGTCACCCTGCTCCAAAGCCTGCCCTCGCTCGCCTGCCTGGTGACGTCGCGCCAGCGGCTGCTCGTGGACGGCGAGCAGGAACTGCCCGTCCCGCCCCTGCCCGTTCCGCCCTCACCCCCGGACCCGCTCCCAGGATTGGGAGCGGGGGGACCTGAGGAGGAGGGGGTTGACCTGGCGGGGCTGCTGGCGGTGCCCAGCGTCGCGCTGTTCGTGGACCGGGCGCAGCGGGCGCGGCCCGACTTCCAGATCACGGCGGGCAACGCCGGGGCCGTGGCACGACTCTGCGCGCGGCTGGAGGGCATCCCGCTCGCTATCGAGATCGCCGCCGCCCGGTCGAACTCGCTGTCCGCCTCCGCCCTGCTGGCGCGCCTGGACGAAGCGGGCCGCTTCCCGCTGCTTGCCTGCCGGCGCCGCGACCTCCCGCCCCGGCACCGGACGCTGCGGGCGGCCATCGAGACCAGCGTCCGCGCCCTGCCGCCGGACCTTCAGACCTTCTTCGCCCGCCTGTCCGTGTTCCGGGGCGGCTGGACCGCCGAGGCGGCCGCCGCCGTGTGCGACTTGCCGCTCGACCGGGCCGAGGACGCCCTCGCCCAGCTGCGCGAGCACTCGCTGATCGAGGCGACCGCCGCCTCCCCGACTTTGCACCCTGACGGGGACGACGCCCCGCTCCGCTTCGCGCTGCTGGAAACGCTGCGCGAATTCGGCGCGGAACTTCTGGAAGAGACGCTGGAGGAGGACGAAGCGGCCGTTCTGCGGGAGCGGCACGCGCGCCA
>CADCTO010000528.1 GCA_902805585.1 uncultured Armatimonadota bacterium
TATCAGGGGTGGGTCATGCACTACCAGCGCACGCGTTTCGCGCAGGTGAAGCGGGTCGCGCTTAAGTGGCTCGGCCTCGCGCTCTTGTACGGGCTGGCGGTGGGCGTGATCGAGGTGCTGGGCCTGATGCACCGGGGCTGGGCGATGTGGCTGTTCGTGCCGTTTACGATGGTCGTGCTGTTCCACTACTACGTGGACGGCCTGATCTGGCGGTTCCGCGACGACCCCGGCCTGCGCGACCTGCTGCCCGCACGGCGGTGAGCGGCAAAAGGAAACGATGTACCTGTGGCTCGCGAACCTGCTCGCTCTGGTGCACGGGCTGGTCGTCGTGCTCGTGTTGGCCGGGGCCGTCGCGTTCCTGCTGGGGGCGTCGCGGCGCTACCGGCGCTGGCACGCGGCGTACTGGGTCCTGCTCGCCCTGATCGTCGCCTTCGACGTGCTGCTTGGGGAGTGCGTGCTGACGACGTGGGAGAACGCGCTGCGTGAGCGCGCCCGGCCCGGTTCCGGCTACCGGGACGCGTTCATCCCGCACTACCTGCCGTTCCTACCACCCTTCGTGCTGCGCTGGGGCGGCACCATCGTGGTCACCGCCGCCATCCTCGCCGGTCTCACCTGGCGCTGGCTGCCGCGTCGTCGGGATAGAGACTGATCGCCGCCCCGTCTATTGGAACCCGCTGTTCAGGCCCCACCCAGCATCAGGAGGCTGTGCGCCGTCACGAAGCTCTGTACCGGCAGGATGTCCTGCAACATCGTCATCAAGCGCTTGTTACCGTACACCAACGCCCGCTCTTCCGGATGCATGGCCTCGATGCTGGCCAGGATTCGGGTTTCGTCCATGTCGGTGATCGCCTTTTCCAGCGAGTTGATGCGGATGGAATTGAGCGTGTTCTCGGTGGGCCGGACGTACTCGTCCACCTGTTGCCGGAACTCCGGGTCCCCGTCGTAGGAATTGCGCAAGTCGCTATATTTGCCCAGGATGTGATCGCGGACTTTCTTGGCTCGGGCTACGGGGTCTGCGACGTCGTCGTAGTTGCCCACCCAGAAAGCCTGGAACTCGTCCTCGTAGCGCGAGAATGAACCCCGTTCCTTGGCGGAGACATGATCCAACCGGAGGTTATGGTTCACCTCGTGTTTTATGGTACGCCTAGCATCCTCGAGAGGAAGATTGGCCCTGATAAAGATGTCGCCCGTAGCATTGGCAAATCCCCTGAAAGATCGACGCACAACCAGGCGACGCCCGGTGATCGGATGCGCCAACACCTGCCACTCTTTCGGATCGCGACGCATTTCGGCCAGGATCTTTGCCTGCTGCGGGTGCACCGGGCACTCCTCGATAGTGAACACCTGAACCCGCCCCGTGTCGATTGCTTCCGCGGTGTTCCTATCCACCAAGGAGGGGCTGCGTCGCAACGTTTCCAATGTCGGTCGGAGCACGGCCGGGACTCGCACCACCGGCTCCTGCGACTCCAACGCGGAGCTATCGGCGTCACGAACTGTTTTCGGATCCGCCGTGCTGGCTTCCGCCCTGCGCCCATCGACAACGGTGGTGTCATCGGAGGGAGAGCTGCCGTCGCGTACCGCTCGGCCAGCCGGGATGGTGGGCTCATCCCAGACAGCCGCCCCTTCTGTCGTGCGCGGATCGCCAGTTCGCTCCGTTGTCACGTCGTTGATGACGGCGGCGCCCTCGGCCGTCACGTCATCGGCGATGGCGACGCCTTCCGTCGTATCCTCGGTGATGGCGGCGCCTTCCTGAGTCCGCTCACCGGGCTTTCCGTCCGGCGTGTTGGCGGCAGGCTCCGCCGCCTTTTCCGCAGCGGTACGCTCGGCCGCAAGCCTCTCGTCGACCTTAGCTGCCACCTGCCGGTGCAGGATCGCGGAAAGGAAGACCTGGATGGCGCCGCCCCGGACGATCTCCTCGAACACGTCGCGCGCGAACTGCTCGCCGTCGAACCCGCCTTGTGCGGAGCCGGTCATGCGGTTGACGACGGTCGTCACCGCCACGGTCAGCGGCGCGGCGCCCGCGTTGCCCAGGAAGTCGGTCACGAAGCGCTGGCCGGTGGTCAGGAAGAAGTCGCGCGGCAGGGGACCGGTCAGCCCGTTGGCTTTGCCCAACTCCAGCAGCAGGTCGTCGGAGACGCCCGCGAGGTAGGAGCCGAAGAAGCGCGTCAGATACCTGGAGAGTGCGCCGCCGACCAGTGCGCCTACGAAACCGGTCACGGCGTCGGCGGCGCCCCGCCTCAGGATGGCCCCGCCGTCGAAGTCGCCGGTCGCGCGCGTTCCGGCGATCATCTCGCCGGTCTGGCCCGCCCCCGTTTGCGTCGCACCGTAGACGCCGGCGGTGGCCCCGGCGATGCCCGCGGTCGTCGCGAGACCCGCCGCCCCGCCGCCGGCGATGGTCCCCGCAATCCCGGCGCCGAACGCCCCGCCGGCCGCCGCCCCGCCGGTGGCGACCGTGGCGGCGACCGCACCGGCTATCGCCACCCCCTGGAGCCCCGTCTCGCTGCGCTCGGCGCCCTTGATCGTCCCTTCGCGGTAGTTGTCCAGGGCCGTCTGGGCCTCGTGGTAGGCCTGGGCGGCGCGCTGGAGTTGCTCCCGCGCCGCCTCCACCTGCCCGGCGTCCAGATACTCCTGGGCGCTCCACAACAGTTTGCGTGGAACGGACCAGATGCCGACCTCGGGCAGCGACGAATTGCCGAGGGTCTGGGCGAAGAAGCCGACGATCCACTGCTCCTCCTTCAGTTTCCGCAGGTCCTGGTGCATCTCCAGGCCGAGGGAGACGTGGCTCAGGAGCCGCCCCAGGAACCTCTGCAGCACCCGGGTCGCCTGCTCCTGGGTCAGGTTGTCGTGGCGTCGCCCCGGCTCGGAGGGTACCTGCAGATCAAAGCTGAAGGGGCCGGTTTCCGCCACCGGCGTGGGCGAAGCGGCGGCGGCCGCGGCGCGCCGAAGGACGCCCGGTGCCGCGCCGGCGGTTGCCGCCGTCGCTTGGGGGAAGATGTGGAGGGTGCTCAAGTCGTGGCCGGAGCCGAAGGCTGGAGCGGAACCCGGCGGGGCGGCGGGACGTGTCGCCAGGGCGGCACCGGTGGGGACGAGCCCCGGCGCGGACGATTCCGGGTCGTTCTGCGCCGCGGGGTGGCGCGGCGGCAGTGCCACGCGTTCTCGCTGGTGCGACCTGGTGCCCACTTTCTTGTCGCCCTCCCCGCTGCAAGGTGCAGCCTGCCGTTGCGCCGGCGTCCACCCCACCGGCGGCCGGCGCAAAAGGAGCACGGTCGACGGCGACGGCGAGACGGGGCAGGAGGGGTGTTGCGCGGCCCCCTGCTGTGGGGCTGATTTTACACCTGCGCTGCGCTCCCTGTCAAGCCCGGTGAAAAACGTCACAACGCCTTTTTCGGCCCGCCGCGCGGCACGGGTGAACTCCCTGCCAGGTCTCAGGTGCCCGGTCCCTCCAGGATGCCCGCGCAGACGAACAAAGTTGAAGCCACACCCGCTCCGGCAGGTCCGTTCTATGGTAGTATCTTTGTGTCGCATTCCTGCAGTTCGGAGGTTATGTCGATGCGCCTTCCTTCCCGCCGGCCGGCACTCCTGCTTCTTCTTTTGGCGCTTTCGCTCGCCGGGTCCGCGCGCCTGCACGCCGCCCCGTCGGACCCGCTCGTGGACACCGTGGCCGGCGGCCGGGGCCGCATCAACTACGGTGCGGGGGTGGTCAAGGCGACGGGCTACGGCACGCCCCCTACGAGCGGCGAGTCGCCCGCACAGGCCCGCCTGATGGCACGCGGGGCGGCCCTCGCCGACGCGCTGCGGACGCTGGCGATGACCGTCTCCTCGATCCAGGTGACGGCGAACACCCGGGTCCGCAACTACCAGCTCGAAAGCGACGAGGTGAGCACGCGGATCGAGGCCCTGCTCGATTCGCCCCGGATCATCGACGAGGGGAGCGGCCCGGACGGGACGGCGTACGTCATCGTGGAGCTTCCGCTCTACGGCCGGAACTCGGTCGCCTCCGTCGTTCTGCCGCAGGTGCTGCCCCAGGCGGCGACGAGCCGCGCGGCGGCCGGCGGCCGCTTCGAGGGCCCCGCCGAGCCCGCCATCCCGATCACGCCGCCCGTGGCCGTCGCGCCGCCCGTCGACCTGCCCGGCGGCGGGCCCGGCCTGACGCCGCTGTCGGACACGGGTCCGTTCACGTCCGTGGTCGTGGACTGCCGCGGGCTCCAGGTCCAGGCGATCATGAGCCCCAAGCTCTACGACACGACCGGGCGCGAGGTGTACGGGACGGTGCGCGTGACGCCCGAATACGCCATCGAGACCGGCATCGTCGGCTACCCGCGCTCCATGGCCGAGGCCGTCCGCAGCGCGCGCGCCGGCGCCCACCCGCTGATCGTCAAGGCCGTGCGCGTCGCCGACAAGCACCGCTTCCACCCGGTCA
>CADCTO010000529.1 GCA_902805585.1 uncultured Armatimonadota bacterium
CGCACCAGCACCCCCTGAAAGAAGCGGCGCCACGCGATCGCGCCGGTCCACAGGAGCATGATCTGCATCGCCGGGCGCGCCTGGGCGGCGATCTCGGGCGGCTGGCCCATGACCGCCGGCCCGGTGATGAGGTCGAACAGGGGCGTGAAGGCGACCAGCGCCGTGAGCAGGGTGCAGCCCGCGGCGAGCCGGAGCGTGAACGTCTTCAGGGCGAGGAACGAATCGCGGTCGCGCACGAGGGCGATGGCGGTCGCCAGCAGCATGATGACCGGGCTCTCGATCAGGAGCGACAGCGACATCGTCAGGCCCCAGGCGGCCAGAGCGAGGGCCGGCTCCGGCAGCCGCCCGATGGCCGCCTGTATGACCGGACCTTCCAGCATCATGAGTTCGAAGCTGACCGCCAGGGGGAGCCACAGCCGGAAGAGGGCGCCGAAATTATTTCCGGGGTTCAACAGTGCATCGTAGCACAAACGCAGTCTCGCGTGTCCGAATACCGTACACGAACCGCTTGACATTCGTCATCTACCTTGGTAAAATCGACCTGTTTTACCATAGTAGATGTTCAGGATAAGGCTGGGAGGACACGCATGACCCCGCGCAAGACGACTTTTCTGTTGTGCCGCCTCGGTTTGGCGGCGGCCCTGACGGCGAGCGGATTCGTTCTCGCCTGGGCGCCGACGGCGCACCGGGAAACCTCACCGACTCCGCGGCGCACGGTCGAGCGGGTTAAAGGAGAGACGACGGCGCGGGCGCCCGCGGCGACAGTCACGGAAATCCTCGCGCGCATCAGCGCCGGCGCGGACGTTCAGGTCGTCGCCGATTCCAGCGTCGCCGGGGCGCACGTGCGGCTGCCCGCGCCCGTCTCGGGCGGCACCGCCCGGCAGCAGCTTGCCCGCCTGGTCCGCGCCCTGCCGCCGGGGACGTCCCTCCACAAGGTCTATCTGCCGTCCCCGGCCGCGGGCCGGCCGTCCTACAGCGGGGACGACGTGGCCGCGTACGTCGCCGCCCGGAAGCGCCTGTTCCCCGGCGCGCACGAGCGGGATTCGGAGGGCGTCGAGATTCTGGGCCGGCGCTTCAGCGGCGCCCGGGCAGACGCGTACGTGGCCGAACTGAATCTCAAGCCCGTTTATCTCGTCACAAACCTGGCGGCGTATCCCGCGCCGAAGGCAGGGGACGGGGTTGGGATGACGCCGGAACGCCGGCTGGCGATGTTGAGAAAGAAGGCCATGACCTTGCCGAGCAAGGAGTTCCATCTGGAGGATGCGGCCGCCGACTGACGGCCCTCTCGCGGAACCCACACGCGGCGGCTCCGGGGAGCGTTGCCGCGAAGCGAGCCCCGGGAGATGGGCGCATGAGCAGCGCTGCTCATGCGCCTTTTCTGTCGCCTGTCACCTTTCCCGTGCGAAGCGGGGCTTGATTATGTAGAACCGTCTCGAAAGTGGGAAACGCCGTCGTGGAAGAGTTGACATCGTGGGTCTGCCGGGCGAAGGAGGGTGATCGGGCGGCGTACGACCGGATCGTTCGGCAGTTCCAGGACCGCGCCGTCGCTTACGGCTATTCCGTGTTGGGCGACTTCCACGCCGCCGAGGACGCCGCGCAGGAGGCGTTCCTGCAGGCGTTCACCGACCTGCCGTCCCTGACCGAACCCGCCGCCTTCCCCGGCTGGTTCCGCAAGATCGTGTTCAAGTTCTGCGACCGGCAGACGCGCGGCAGGCGCCCGGCGGTCACCTCTCTGGATGCCGTACGGGAGACCCTGGCCGACCAGGGCGACCCCGCGCAGAGGTTCGAGAAAGAGCACCGAAACGCCCAGGTGCACGCGGCGGTACGATCCCTACCCGAGCCCGACCGCGACGTTATCGTGCTGTTCTACATCGGCGAGCACTCGCAGCAGGAGATCGCCGACTTCCTGCAGGTGCCCGTGACGACGGTCAAGAAGCGACTTCAGCGGGCGCGGGCCCGCCTCCAGGAAAGGATGGTGGTCATGGTGCGGGAGACGCTGCGCGAGAGCGCCCCTTCGCGGGATACGCGGTTCACCGAAGTCACGGCTTTGCTGGGGCGCACCCGCGACGTGCTGGAGCGCGACCCGCGGGTCGCGGCCGCGTACCTCGCCCACTTCGGCCAGGGCGAGGGCTGGGGCGCGGAGGACGACGCCTGGAGCTCACTCAACGTCCACGTTGTGGTCGCGGACGAGCACATCGACGCCTTCGCGACGGAACGTCGGGCGTTCGCCGCCCTCCCGGGCCGCCCGCTGCTGACCGTGGAAGCGGCGCAGAACGCGCCGCCCGGCGGCTACTACCTGATGGCGCTCTACGATGGCGAGGCCGGGCCGTACGAGGTGGATTGGTACTGGCACGGGCGGTCTGGGGTGAAGATCCCGCAGGACACGCGCCTGTTGTTAGACCGCGCCGGGCTCGCCAGATCGGACGAGCCGACCGCGTGGGGCACCACCGACGAGGTGCCGCCCGCACTCCAGAGGGTGCGGGATGCGATGACGGAGGAGGCGAAGCGTGCGGACGAGGCGCGCAACGTGGTCAGCCTCTTCTGGGCGATGCTCCTGATCTCGGCGAAGTGCGTGGCGCGCGACCCGCGCGGGGGCGAGGTGCCCTTCTTCCCCATGCTGAACAACCTGCTCCAGGACGCCCGGCAGTTCGCCGGGCTGCCGGCGGGACCGTACGACCGCGCCGCCGAGGCGTCCGACGCCGGGGGCCGGCTGGCGCACCTGCGCGGCATCGCCGCGCAGATGGAATCGCTTATGCCGCAGGTGGCGGCACGCGGAGCGGACGTGCCCGCCGCGATGCCCGAACGGTCTGGTCGTTTCCTCGACATGGTGGAGGCGGCGCTGCCCGCCGCGGGGCAGGCGGCCGGAAAGTAAGCACGATTCGGCCGGCCATAGAAAAAGGTGGAGGCCGGGAGAATGTCCATCTCCCGGCCCCCGGTTTGCCGCCCATTGGGCACGCCAACACGTTTAAGCCCGCGGTTCATTCTTTACTTCGTCGTGTTCTACCGTTGAACTACCGGCTCGCGAAGGAAAAGAGCCAGGCCGGTTTCGAACCGGCATCCGACGAAACCCGACCTCGGGCGCTCGACTTGGCGTTCGGCGGCGAATGCTGAACTTGGAGTAATAACCTGATTCTTGGGTGGCCCCGACGCTGCCTCTGCCGATTGGGCTACCCCGCCGCGGCTTCGATGAAGTGGCGGGGGCAGGACTTGAACCTGCACTGTGGCGCGCGACCGTCACGAAGAGCCTGAGTCTGAGTCTGTACTCCACCGTCTAGTATAGGGTATTTCGCGGGAGAATGCACGCCCGTCCGGCCGACGGGACGCTACCCGAACAGGTAGTGGAAGACCTTGCCGCCGATCTTCTGGTCTTCGGCCTCCATGCTGTTGGCCTCCTCGCGCGCGAACTTGACGGCCTGCTGGAGCTTTTCCACGCGCTCCAGAAGCTCGTTGACGCGTTTGGCCGGGAGCGCGCCCGAGAACTTGACGGTGCGCCAGAAGCCGACCACGACGTCCTCGTGGTAGACCTCCACCTGGGCGGGGTGCTTGTCGGTCGCCTCGGCCTTGACGTGGTTGCGCGGCACCTTTTTCGTTTTCACGGTCTGCACCGGCTCGGTCGCCCACGTGTCGGCGGACGCATCGTACTCCCAGGTCTCCGCGGCGTCCAGGACCGGCAGCTTCTTGACGAAGGTGTGCAGGTCCACGATCTGCTTTTCCAGGAAGAGCAGGTAGGTCGCCGGCACGTCCTTGAGCAGCACGTTCCCGTCCACCATCACGTCGGCTCGGGCCTTGCAGTTGGCCCAGTCCTTGGTCGCGGTGACGTCGAAGAGGCGCGTCAGGACCTCCCCGGTCTGGCGGACGACCTCCTCGGCGCGCACCTGCACCCGGGTGGACTCGGGCGGGAACTGCTCGCCCTCCTCGTCCTTGGGTCGGTAGGTGCGGGCGATGCCCGACAGCAGGGTAGGCTTCTGCAGAACGTGGTGCGCCTCCGAGATCTCCTGGAACGAAGCGCTCTTGATACCCTTCTCGACCGCGATGATCTGGTTCAGTCTGGCCATCGTATCTTCCTCGATTTCCTTTTGTGTCTGTTGTCACTATATCGCAGTCGGGCGAGCGGGCGCTAACCCGCAAGAAATTATGCCGGCCCTATTGACTACATAAGTAGTATAGTGGTACGATGCGACTACTTTTGTAGTCAAACGGAGGTGCCGATGTTGCCCGTAGCCCGCGTGCTCGCACGCCGCCACTGGAAGATGCTCATTCTTGCTGCCGTGCTCTGCTTCGCCGCTATGCCGGTCGCGCGGGCGCAGGGCGACGACGGCCGTCCGTCTATCGAAGTCCACAACCGCGACACCTATGCCGCGATGCCGCTCAAGGAGCTGTCGAGCCGGACGATCATAGAAGGCCCGCTCGCCAAA
>CADCTO010000530.1 GCA_902805585.1 uncultured Armatimonadota bacterium
TCTCTTTACGTATTGACAAGGATCAATCTAGCCGCTACAGTCACGAAGCATAGATTAAACACGATCAATCTATAGTCTCAGGGCACACGCTGCCCACCCAGGAGCATGAGCATGGCCACCAGTACGCCTACCGTACCCGAAACTGTCACGGTCCCCACGGAGGGAGCCGCCCTGCGTGACCAGGTCCGCAGCCGCTATGGCGCCATCGCCAGGCGCGTGACTGACGCCGCTGCCAGCACCAGTGCTACCAGCGCGGCGGGCGCCGCACGGGAAGGCGACTCCTGCTGTGAGCCCACTTGTTGCCCGGAGGACGACACAGTCGCCGAGGTGGCTGCCCCGACGGTTTCGGCTGTGACGGTCACTGCGCCGCTTACCAGCGACCCGATCAGCGCCAACCTCTACAGCGACCAGGAGGCGCAAGGGCTGCCGGAGGAGGCGCTATTAGCCAGCCTGGGCTGTGGCAACCCTACCGCGCTGGCCGAGCTGCACCCCGGCGAGACCGTGCTAGACCTGGGTTCGGGCGGCGGCATCGACGTGCTGCTCTCCGCCAGGCGCGTCGGCCCCACCGGCTTCGCCTTTGGCCTGGACATGACCGACGAGATGCTTGCGCTGGCCAACGCCAACAAGGAGAAGGCCGGCGCCAAGAACGTCACCTTCCTGAAGGGCGCCATCGAGGAGATCCCGCTGCCTACTGGTTCGGTGGACGTGATCATCTCCAACTGCGTCATCAACCTCTCCGCCGACAAGGACGCTGTGCTGCGCGAGGCGTTCCGCGTGCTCAAGCCCGGCGGCCGCTTCGCCGTCAGCGACATGGTGCTCACGCGCGACCTGCCCGCCGCGGTCACGCAAAATATGGAAGCGTGGGCGGGCTGCATCGCCGGCGCGCTGCACCAGCGTGACTACGTGGCCAAGCTGACCGGCGCCGGCTTCCAGGCGCCCGACGTGCAGATCACGCGTACGTTTGGCCTCGCGGACCTTAACCATGACGACCAGCCCGAAGACGGGGACTCGTGCTGCGGCTCGTTGGACGGCATCCCGGAAGAGGAGCTCCAGGCGGCTGAGGGGGGCCTGGCCAGCGCCTTCATCCGCGCCGTCAAGCCAGCCGCGGTCTAACGTCTACGGGCTGCACTCAGCGGCCGCCGGCCGTGCGCCCTGATACCTCGCTTCGCCATGATGACCGTGGCGGAGCGAGGCGCCGGCGGCGTCACTCCACCGTGCCGTCCACATTTCCTTCTTCGGGCGCAGGATGGCCGCCAGTACGTATCGTATGGGTGCATGACTGCGGTTGCCAGTGATACCTGGCTGCGCGCCGTTTGGGACGCCGCC
>CADCTO010000531.1 GCA_902805585.1 uncultured Armatimonadota bacterium
TCCACCACGACCACCGCGCCGACGCCGGGCAGCGCCCGCGCCGCCGCCACCGCGTCGGCGATGCGGTCGGCCTCGTTGTACGCGGCGATGACGACGGAGACGCTCGGCGCCGGTGCGGCCGCCATCAGGGCGGCGTCGCGCCAGTGGGAGCGCGCAGGACCGATTCGGGCAGGATGCGGTCTGCGGTCGGTTTCATGCCGAAGGCCGCCGTTTCGCCGAGCAGCGCGAACGGCAGGGCGATCTGCCCTGCCGCGCGGTCGATGTTGTCCACGGTCGCGACGCCCAGCGCCTGGTACGGGCGCATCGAGGACACGTCGGCCGTCAGCGATTCTGCCCCGATGACGCGGACCCCCGCCGCCTGCCACGCCCGGACCAGCGCCGCGTCGCGCTCCCGCAGCAGCGTACCGCCGTCCTGGACGGCGGCGTCCGCCGCATCGGGTTCGACCGGCGTCTCCTCACCGCCGACCAGCACCACGAACTGCGCCGGGGTATCGACGGTGTCGCCCTCCAGTCGCCCGTCGCGGCGGTAGGGGTCGAGTGCGGCGGCGCTCGCGCCCGGGTTGACCAGGAGCGCCGCCAGCGCTTCCGCAGCCGGGACCAGGGCGGACGCGTCCCTGGAAGGCGTGCCGCCGCCTGAGGCCTGCGGCAACAGCCACGCGGCCCTGGGGAGCCGGACGACGCTCACTCCTCCGCCCGCCGAGCGCACGGATTCCGCCGCCTGCGCGGCCGCATCCGCGTAGTCGCCGACCTGGACGACGAGCGCGCGGCGCCCGGCCAGCCTCCCGGCCACCAGCCCCGGCAGCAGGCCCCGCAGCGCGTCCTCGTTTTTCTCGGCTTCCTGCGACTGGCGCTTCATCTCGTTGATGGTGGCGTCGAGCCGCTGTATCAGCTGATTCTGCCGGCCCACCACCGCCCGCGTCTGCCGCTCGACGACGGGGGTTCCGACGAAGGCCGTGCCGACGAAGATGCCCAGGCCCAGCGCCAGGAATATGGCGGCCAGCGAGGCGATATGAAAGCGCAGATCGGTGGACATGCTATTGGAACAAGACGCGGAACCAGAGCACGACGGACTGCCAGACGAGCTGCCCCCATTTCGTCCCGGCGAGCAGGACCACGAACGGGAACAGGGCGGACAGCAGGAGCAGGGAGAGCAGCGGCGCAAGTTTTTCGCGCTTGCCGTACAGGCGCGACACGCCGCGCGCGTCCACGAGCCGGTTGCCGACCTTGAGGCGCACCAGGAACGTGCTCGCCATGCCGCCGCGCCCCTTGTCCAGGAAATCCTCCAGGTTCGTGTGGGTGCCGACGGCCACGATCAGATCGGCCTCCTTCTCGTAGGCCAGCAGCAGGGCCGCGTCCTCGCTCGTCCCGGGCACCGGGAAGACGTGCGCGTCGAGCCCCAGGGCCTGCACGCGGGCCAGGCCGGGCGCAACATCGTCGCTTCCCGGGCGGGGCCGCGCGTAGGCGTGGACCACCAGCTCCGCGCCCGAGCGCAGGGCGTCGTCGCCGACGGAGTCCATGTCGCCCAGGATGATGTCGGGCCGCACCCCGGCGGCGAGCAGGGTGTCCGCCGCGCCGTCCACGGCGATGATGGTGGGCCGCTGCTCGCGCAGGTAGCGGCGCAGCTCGCGCAGGTCGTCCTCGTAGTGCTCGCCGCGCACGGCCACCAGCACCGGGCGGCCGGCGATCGGCGCCCGCACCTCGGGAACACGGACGGGGTCGAGCAGCAGCGCGCGCTCGTCCTGCTCGGAAAGGTAGCGCAGCGTGTTTCCGGCGAAGGCGATCAGCTCGGCGTCGAGGTTGGCGCGCGCGGCGGCAAGGCGCTCGCGAAGCATCTCCGGGGAAAAGGGCTCCAGCGGCGCGACGACCGTCCCGTCCGCGCGCAGCAGTTGTTCGTCACAGATGGAGACGGTCTCGCCCTCCCGCAAAAGGGAGAACAGGTCGGGCGTCGTCCCGTCCCCGGCGTGCGCCACGTCGTACAGGGGGACGCCCGCCTCCATCAGGACCCCGGGGCCGCGGTTCGGGTAGCGCCCCGTAATGGAGAGCCGGTTGTTGACGACGGCGGCGGGCGCGGTCCGGGCGAGGGCGCGGGCCGCCACGGCGTCCAGGTCGGCGTGGTCGAGTATCGCCACGGCGCCGGGGGTTAGCCGCGCGACCAGGTTCTTGGTGCGTTTCCCCAGGCGCGCCGGACCGGACAGGGTCGCGGCACGCCTGCCTGCCACTTTCGCCGGTTGTGCCACGTTTGTTACCGTCGCCCTCATCGGCGCCTCTTCACGCCCCGTCTCGACGCTTTTTCCGATTATAGAGGGGGGCGGGGCGGGTGTCAAGGCCGCTCGCGTCTCCGCCTTTGACAGACCCCTGCCTGCATGGTAAAGTTACGCTAATATCTTTCATGCCGAGTCGTTTCGGCACGACTCTGGTCTTCCGAAAGGCGCGCCTACGATGAACGCTTCCCGTTCGTACTCCGTTCTCGCCGCTCTGGCCGCAGCCTTCGTGCTGCCTTCCTACGCCGCCCCGGCCAAAAAGGCCAAAGCCGCCGCCGGACCCGTCTACTGTGCCGTGACCGGCGAAGAGATCGCGGACGCCAAACAGGCTTCCGCCACCGCCACCTACAACAACAAGACGTACTACCTCTGCTGCGCCGGGTGCGAGCCCGCGTTCAAGAAGGAGCCGGCCAAGTTCTCGAAACTGAGCGACCTGCGGGGCGAGATCCGCACGACCGAGGCGAAACTCAAGGCGCTCAAGGCCGAGATGGCGCGGGTCGAAAAGGCCGACGCTTCCGCTCCCGCGACCGCCGCGCCGGCGGCCCAAGCAGTCGGCTTACAGTGCGCCGTGACCGGCGAGGCCATCGCCTCGGTTGACAAAGCGGCGGGCAAGGCGGAGCACAACAACAAGACGTACTACTTCTGCTGCGGCGGCTGCAAGGCGAAGTTCGCGTCCGACCCTGCGAAGTTCGCCTCCGCGGCGGACGCCCGCACCGCGCGGTAGCGGGCCCGGGGTTAGTACGTGTTTCCGCACGTGAACGTGTGTT
The DNA here is from genome assembly GCA_902805585.1 of uncultured Armatimonadota bacterium. Lineage (GTDB taxonomy): Bacteria > Armatimonadota > Armatimonadia > Armatimonadales > Armatimonadaceae > CADCTO01. The sequence continues at coordinate 3,029 of CADCTO010000531.1, forward strand.
TACGGAGGAAACCGGGTATAATGAAGTCGTGGGTGCCCTGGGTGGTCTGCAACGATGCAGCACCGTTCACCGGGAGGCACCCCATCTCGCCGTAGAGGTGACACCAGACCGTAAGCGAACCGATCCGGGAGGCAAGGCTGAACGGATCAACCGCAGATAAAGGCAGGTGGTCGCGCCGGGCTCATCAAGAGCGGTGAAGGATACCGCGAACCGGGCGTGACGGGAACGTACTCATCGGACGGAGACACACGGGCACGGGGCCAAGGGCTACCGGCCCGTTTTGTTTTGTCTGGCGGTAGCCCGTTCCCGTGACCCGCGGGTTCGTTGCCGCCTAGTAGTGGTCGGCACCGGAGGGCCGCAGCGGGACCACCCAGACGTTGCGGAAGCGGACCCGGTTGCCGTGGTCCTGCAGCAGGATCGGGCCGGCTTCGGCGTAGTTCTCGTCCAGGGCGCCGCCGGTCTGTTTCGGTATCTCCTGGTTGTTCTGCACCACGCGCCCGTTGTGCAGGAGCGTCGCGCGGGCGTTCTCGATCTTGTTCCCCGTGTCGTCAAAGCGCGGCGCCCGGAAGAACGCGTCGTAAGACTGCCACGTGTCCGGCGGGTTGCAGGCGTTGACGAGCGGCGCCGAATGGTTGTACAGCGCGCCGCAGTCGCCCCGGCCGGGGTCCTCGATGCCGTAGGAATCCAGCACCTGGATCTCGTACCGCCCCTGCAGAAACACGCCGCTGTTGCTGCGCCCCTGCCCCGTCACCTCGGGCCCCAGGTTCGGGCACAGGAACTCGACGTGGAGGTAGAAGTCGCGGAAGGTCTCGCGCGACAGGATGTCGCCTCCCTGCGTGATCATGTCCCCGCTCTCGATGGGCCAGGCCGCCCCGGTCCCGTCCCGTTTCATCCAGGGACCCAGACTCGTGCCGTCGAAAAGGACCACCGCGTCCGCGGGGGGCGGTAAAGCCAGGGTGTCTGTCATGGTGCACTGCTCCTGATGGCGCGCGGCTTAAAACCGCGCCGCCGTTGCTGCGACCCAGGTTCGGCGCCGGGCGCGTCCGCTCCTGCGCGGCGGCAGCGGTATAATGTGCCGGGGCAGGAGGAACGGGGCGTGGAGCGATTGACGACGGCGAGCAGCGTGCGGTTCCGGCTGCGGGAAGCGCGCGCAGACGGACAGACCATCGGGTTCGTGCCGACCATGGGCGCGCTGCACGAGGGGCACCTGACGCTGATCCGGCGGGCGCGGGCCGAATGCGGGCTGGTGGTCACCAGCGTGTTCGTGAACCCGACCCAGTTCAACGATGCGGCCGATCTCCAGGCCTACCCGCGCGACCTGGAGCGCGACGCGGTTCTGGCCGCCGAAGCCGGGACGGACGTGCTGTT
>CADCTO010000532.1 GCA_902805585.1 uncultured Armatimonadota bacterium
CAGCCCCCCGTTCCGAAGGCCCGTCACGCTGAGGGTCTCCACGCCTCGGAGGAAACCCTTGAGGCTCAGATCCCCTAGTGCAATTCCAAACGGGTTAGGCGGGGAGGTCGCATACTTGAGGGTATGCGACCTCCTATCTTTGTGCGTCCGCTGACGGACGACGAGCGAGCGCAGGTCGGGGCCGGCCTGCGCTCATCCGATGCCTTCACGCTCCGCCGCAGCCAGATCGTGCTGGCGAGTGCCCGCGGCGAACGTGCCCCGGCGATCGCGCGCCACCTGGGCTGCGACGACCAGACGGTGCGCGAGGCGATCCGGGCGTTCGATGCGCGCGGCGTGGCCGCGTTGCGGCGCGGCGCGCATCGCCCGAAGATCATCCGTGCCGCCTTCGACGCGGCCGGCGCCGAGCGGCTCCGCGCCTTGCTGCACCAAAGTCCGCGCACCTTCGGCAGGGCGACGAGCGTGTGGACGCTCGAGCTCGCCGCCGAGGTCAGCTTCGAGCGAGGCCTGACCGCCGAGCGGGTCAGCGACGAGGCGATCCGCCTGACGCTCAAGCGCCTGGGGATCGGCTGGAAGCGCGCCAAACGCTGGGTCACCAGCCCGGACCCCGAGTACGCGCGAGAAAAAGTTGCCGCGACCGCTTGATCCGCCTGGCGGCGAGCCATCCTGCCTGGGTCGTGGGGTTCCAGGACGAGGTCTGGTGGAGTCGCCTGGCGCAGCCGGCCCAGCACAGCTGGGCGGAGCCGGACCGGCCGCTCCGGCTGGTCGAGCAGGCGGTCGCCAAGGGAGACCCGGACCCCAAGGCGTTGGCGTGTTACGGCCTGCTGCTCCGCTCGGCCACCGAGGGCGGCGGCTGGCGGGAGGAGACCTGGCTGCGCTTCGTCGACGGCCGCCCGGTCAGCGCCGTGACCACCGAGTACCTGGCCCGGTGCTGCGCCCGGCTGCAAGCGGCGGGCAAGGAGGCGCTGCTGCTGGTCTGGGACGACGCCCCCTGGCACGTCAGCCGGGCGGTCCGCACCTGGATCCGCGCCCACAACCGCCGCGTCAAGCGAGGCGGGCGCGGCGTCCGCATCGTCACCTGCTACCTGCCGATCAAGAGCCCGTGGCTCAACCCCATCGAGCCCAAGTGGGTCCACGGCAAGCGCCGCGTCACCGAACCCGCCCGCTTGCTCTCCGCCGCCGAACTGATCGACCGCGTCTACGCCGCCTTCGCCTGCGACCCTCAACCCGTCCTCGCCATTCCCGCCGAAGCCGCCTGATCCTGCGCTAGAAGTCCGGCCGACAACCGGGCATACTGAGCGCGGTCGGCAGCGGATGCCGCTGCCGACCGCGTGCTGACGTTCGGATGAGTCGGACGACGTCCGCTGCGTCGGGCGGCTGGCTGGGGCCGAGAGCGCGGCTGATGAGCAAGGCGAGCAAGCCGATGAGCAGCGCCAGCAGTCCCAGGGCCGGTGAAGCGGCGCTGTTGGGTCGGTCCGAGAGAGCGGCCAGCAGGGTCAGGTTGGCCACGGCCGCCGCCATGAGCAGTTGGAACTCGGTCTTGGCCCGTCCGACGTAGCGGGCCTGACGGATCCCCAGTTGCACGAGGCGCGCGATCCGATGCTCGACCACCTGGCGTCGCCGTCGGTGCGCGGCGAAGGCCGGGCTGGCCTGCAACGCTCGCGCCGCCTGCAGCAAGGCCTCCTGCGGATGCAGATCCACCGTGCGACCGTTGCGTCCGGCGACGCACTGCGCCCGCAGCGGGCAGGCCTGGCAGACGGCCGTCGGGAAGTGGAAACGGCCGGTCGTCGTCTTCCCCTTGAGCAGGGTCTGGGTCGTCTGGCCACCCGGGCAGGTGCAGCTCAGCGTCTCCAGGTCGATCCGGAAGGCCGCCTTCGGGAAGTAGCCCCGGTCGGGCGGCGCCGGTACCTTGGCCACCAGCGTCCGACCGGCGTCGTGGAAGGCCTGGCGGGTCTCGCCGTCACCATAGGCGCAGTCGCCGATGCTCGCCTCGACCGCGCAGCCGGTGGCCGCCTCGGTCTGCTCGACCAGCTCCAGCGCCCGCTCGTGGTCCTGGGCGTTCCCCGGCAGCACCCCCACCGCCGTGATCAGCTGCGCGTCGGTGTCGACCGCGACCGCCGCCTTGTGCCCGTCGAACCGCTTCGACTTGCTCTTCCGCCCGTGCCGCTGCTCCGGGTCGTGCACCGACACGAGGCGGTCGTCGGCCACCCCCCGCCGCAGCTCCGGGCCATCGGCTCGTCGCTCCACGTCCTGCACCAGCACCCGGCTCAACAGCCCGGCCGCCTCGACCAGCATGGTCTCATCCGGACTCCCGGCCTCCAGGCTCGCCCGGGCCTGCCGGACCAGCTCCAGCAGACGGTCGGCATCCGCCACCAGCTCCCCCAGGACCTGCCGCCGCTGCCGCGCGTCGCTCCAGTCGATCGTGACGGCGCCCTTGAAGCTCGGCGCCGTCACGTACCGCCCGTAACCATGCTGCTCGGCCCAGGCCGCCAACGGTACCCCGGCCAGCCGGGCCAGGACGCGGGCCACCTTCACGATCCCGTCCGCCAGCAGGTTGTAGGTGTCCTTGGTGGCCCCGCGCCCCAGGATGTTCGTCGTGTCCAGGGCGACCGTGAGCTTCCGCCGCTCCCCGCTCTTGGCCCGAAACCGACCCCGCCGCTTCGCCAGCTCCAAGCTCTTCCGAAAGATCGCCGCCTGCTCGGCATGCACGATCAACTGGGCCCGGAACTCCTGCAGCGTGCTCTTCGCAAACGGCCGGGCATCCAACTCCACCCCCAGCGCCACCTTCCAGCGCAGGTCGTAGTCGGCCCGCTGCTTCGCCTCCTCGTCCGACACCCCGTCGTAGGTCTGCAGCACCAGCGCCGTCGCCAGCAGGCTCGGCGGCACACTCGGCCGACCGTTGTCGAGGGCGTACAGCCCGGCAAACTCCTCGTCGCGAAACAGCTCCCCTCGCTGACTCGCCAGCCACCCGTAGAAGCTGTCCCGCCCGACGAACGCCCCGTACGCCGTGTCCGCCTCGAATAGCCCCCGCTGCGGTCCGCGTCTCCCGAGCATCCTGTGGCCCTCACTCAGCCGACCGTTTGCTCCATCCTACCCGGCTGAGACCACCTCCCGGTAGCCCCCTTTCCGGCCGCGCTTCTAGTGCGGGATCAAGCGGCTTCGGCGGGGATGGCGAGTAGGGGTTCGTGGTCGCAGTCGAAAGCCGCGTAGACGCGGTCGATGAGCTCGTCGGCGGAGAGCAGGCGAGCGGGCTCGACGACGCGTCGCTTGCCGTGGGCCCACTTGGGCTCGATGGGGTTGAGCCAGGGGCTCTTGATCGGCAGGCGGCAGGGGATGATCCGGACGCCGCGCCCGCTCCACTTGACCTGTCGGTTGTGGGCGCGAATCCAAGCGCGCACCGCTCGGCTGACGTGCCAGGAGGCGTTGTCCCAGACCAGCAGCAGCGCCTCCTCCCCCGCCGCCTGGAGCCTGGCGCAGCACCGGGCCAGGTACTCGGTGGTCACGGCACTGACCGGGCGGCCGTCGACGAAGCGCAGCCAGGTCTCGTCCTGCCAGCCGCCGTCAGCGGTCGCCGCGCGGAGCAGCAGCCCGTAGCAGGCCAGCGCCTTGGGGCCCGGGCCCTCCTCCGCGACCGCCTGCTCGACCAGCCGGAGCGGCCGGTCGGCCTCGACCCGGCCGCGCAGGGCCGGCTGCGCCAGGCGGCTCCACCAGACCTCGTCCTGGAAGCCCAGGGCCCGGGTCGGATGACTCGCCGCCAAGCGGATCAGGCGGTCGCGGCTACTTTTTTTCGCGCGTACTCGGGGTCCGGGCTGGTGATCCACCGTTTGGCGCGCTTCCAGCCGATCCCTAGCCGCTTGAGCGTCGTCCGGATCGTCTCGTCGCTGACCCGGTCCGGGGTCAGGCCCTGCTCGAAGCTCACCTCGGCCGCGAGGTCGAGGGTCCACAGGCTCGTCGGCTTGCCGAAGGCGCGCGGGCTCCGGTGCAGCAGCGCACGGAGTCGCTCGGCACCGACCGCGTCGAAGGTCGCGCGGATCGTCTTGGGACGCCGCGAGCCGGGCCGCACGGCGGCCAGCCCGGTGGCGTTGAATGCGTGGATCGCCTCGCGCACCGCCCGGTCGTCGCAGCCCAGGTGGCGGGCGATCGCCGGGGCGCGCTCGCCCCGAGCGCTCGCGAGCACGACCTGGCTTCGGCGCAGCACGAAGGCGTCGGACGAGCGTAGTCCGGCCTCGACCTGCCCTCGCTCGGCGTCCGTCAGCGGACGGACAAAGATGGGAGGTCGCATACCCATCAGTATGCAGCGCTCCCGCCTAACTCCTCTGGAATTGCACTAGGCGACAAGCGTAGCGTCGCGAGATCGCTCGCCCACCTGGGAGGGGTAGGCGTTGAC
>CADCTO010000533.1 GCA_902805585.1 uncultured Armatimonadota bacterium
CCGCCTGGCGGGCATGCTGTCGCGGCCCGCCGCGCGCAGCCTCAGCCCCTGGCTGGACGCAGGGCGCCGCCAGGGCCTCACGGCGCCGCTCGCCGGGCACAGCCGCCGCCGCGGTCTGCTCGGCCTGCGCGGCGGCGGCGGCGCCTCCACCCGCGCCGGAGGCGGGCGCCTCACCATCAGCGTCCCCGACCTGAACGGCGACGGAAACCTGGACATGCTGCTCCAGAACTTCGGGACGGGTCAGGTCTACTACTGGCTCACCAACGGGACCCAGATCGTCGGCCAGAACTTCCTCTGGGCCGGAAACATCGCCGGGTGGACCGTGGAGTTCACCCCGGACCTGAACCGCGACGGCAAGCCCGACGTGGTCCTGCGCAGGGAGGCCGACGGCGCCATCTACTACTGGCTCACCGACGGCACGCGGATCGTCGGCCAGGGCTTCCTGTGGACCGGCGGCGACGCCGACTGGGTCCCCGTCTTCCCCGGCGACCTCAACGGCGACGGCACGCCCGACGCGCTCCTGGAGAACCAGCGGACCGGGGCCCTGTACTACTGGCTGCTCACCAACGGCGGCACGGCCATCGGCCAGAACGGCTTCGTCTACGACGACATCCCCGACGCCGACGGCAACGGCACAGCGGACTCCCTCATTGCCGCCCTCGCCGACCTGAACCGCGACAACAAGATCGACCTGCTGCTCCAGGACGAGACCACGGGCGCCGTGCAGTACCGCCTCCTCAACGGGATCGCGCGGGGCGAGACGGGCACCCTGTGGGGGGGCGGCGACAGCAGCTGGCTCGTGGACACCGTGGCCGACATGAACGGCGACGGCACCCCCGACGTCCTGCTCCAGAACTCCGACACGCGAGCCGTGTACTACTGGCACCTGACGGCCGGCGGCCGGGACATCGGGGCTGACGGCTTCCTGTGGGGGGGCGACCCCTCCTCGGAGACGTTTTGGCGCATCGTGGACACACCGGACCTGAACGCCGACAACCGCCGCGACCTCCTGCTGCATGACTTTCTCAGCGGAGCCGTGTACTACTGGGTGCTCACGGGCAACGGCACCGCCATCGGGCCCAACGGCTTCCTCTGGACCGGCGGCGACCCGGCCTGGATCGCCTTGACCACCTACGACCTGAACCGCGACGGGCGCCGGGACCTGATCTTCTACCGGTCCGGGTCGAACCCGGACCCTTCCGACCCGAGCTTCGTCCCCGACCCGAACCGCGGGGCGATCTACTACTGGCTGCTCGGCCCCGGTCCGTCCATCGCCGGCCAAAACTTCCTGTGGACCGGCGGCGACGGCGACTGGTTCCC
>CADCTO010000534.1 GCA_902805585.1 uncultured Armatimonadota bacterium
GGCACGAGGTCCCCGGCGCCGAGGTCCGCCTAGCCCGAGCCGTCCGCGTCCATCGCGTAGATCTCGTAGTCGCCGGTCCGGTTGGACGCAAAGACGATCCGGCCGCCGACCGGCGGCAGCGGTTCGCCGGCGTCACTGCCGCCACCTCCGCCGCAGCCGGACAACATTAAGGCGGCGGCGGAGAAGGCAAACAAGCGGCGCATCCACACAGGGCGGAGCAGGACAAAAAAGCAGCGCATCGGTTCTGTGTCTCCTGGGGACGGTGGGCGTCACACAGAATAAAGATTCCGGGGAGGGGAAGGTTTTCCCTGCGCGGCGCCCGATAGCGGGGTCGTGGCGCTCCCCGTTCCTGGGGCGAACGGGGAGCGCCGAGGGGGAGCTAACGCAGGAAGGCGTCGGGGAGGCCGGCGTCTACGGGCAGGACCTGGCCGGTGGTCAGGTCGGTGCGCGGCGAGGCGAGCAGGAACACGGCTTCGGCGACGGCGGCGGGGGTGACCTTGCGCTTCAAGAGCGTGCGCTCCGCGTAGAAGCCGGACAGCCTGTCGCGGAGCTGCTCGGTCGTCTCCGATTCGGAGAAGGCAATCCCGTACTTGGCGAGCGAGGACAGGACGCGCTCGCGGGGGAACTGGAGCGAGCCTTCGACGACGCTCGCGGGGGCGACGCCGTTGACGCGGACGCCGTGCGGCGCGGCCTCGACCGCCAGTTCGCGGATCAGGTGGTTCAGGGCCGCCTTGCTGGTGTCGTAGGCGAAGCTGCCCTTCTTGGCGACCACGGCGTTCGCGCTGCTGATGAGGACGATGCTGCCGGGCGTCCCCTGCTCCTTCATCAGGCGTTGCGCCTCGTCGGCGGCGATGTAGGAGCCGAGCAGGTTCACGTCGAACGTCTTGCGCCACTGCTCCTCGGTGATGCGCCCGGTCTCGTCGGGCGGGAAGAAGACGGCGGCGACCACGACCAGCAGATCGATGCCGCCGTACTGCGCGACTACCCGGGCGAGCATCTGCCGTACGGACTCCCGGTCGGTGCAGTCCACGGTCTCGGCGATCGCGGTCTCCGCGCCGTACGCCTTTTTCAGATCGTCGGCGGCCTCGGTCGCGAGTTCCGGCCGCAGATCGGCGGCGACGACGTGCGCGCCCTCTTTCGCCAGCCGGTCCGCGATGGCGTGCCCGATGCCGGGGCTGACGCCGATCACCGCGGCGACCTTCCGGCTCAGCTCCTTCTCGGCGGGCATGCGCTTGAGCTTGGCCTCTTCGAGCTGCCAGTACTCGATGTTGTACGCCTCGCGCGGCGGCAGGGCCACGTAGTTGTCGACGACGCGCTCGCTCGGGATGTCGGCCTGCTTGGGCAGGTCGTCGTCCAGCGCCGTGGCGCCCTCCATGACGTGGATGGCGTTGACGTAAAATTCGCCGGTGATGCGCGCTTCCGGCTTGTTCTTGCCGAACGAGAACAGGCCGACGCCGGGCACGAGCACGACGGTCGGGCTGGCCGAGCGCATGGCCGGCGCGCCCTCGTACTTGTTCGCCGTGTAGTAGCGCGCGTAGTCCTCGCGGTAGGCCGGGAACGCGGCTTTCGCGGCGGCGACAAGGGTTTGAGCATCCCCCTTTTCGGCGTCCCACTCTACGAACAGCGGGCGGACCTTGGTGCGGACGAAGTGGTCGGGGCAGCTCGTGCCCTGGTACGCGAGAGCGGGCGCGCGCCGGCTGTTGACGAAGTGCAGCACCTCGTCCGAGCCGTCGAAGTGCCCGATCACGCCGCCGACCTGGCCGCGGAGCGCGGGCATCAGGGCGCGGGCGAGCGCGTCGCGGTCGGCCCGGGTCAGGGCGACGGCCCCGCCGAACAACTCGCCGCCGTGCGCCTCGATGCGGGGCAGGACGTAGCGCCCGATGCCGTCGAGCACGCGCAACGTGCTGACGTAGCTTTCGCGCGACGTGTCACCCCAGGTGAACAAGCCGTGCGAGCCGAGCAGGATGCCGTCGGCGTCGGGGTGCTCGCGTACGGCGTTCTCCAGCCACAGCCCCAGTTCGAAGCCGGGCCGCTTCCACGGCAGCCATACCAGCTTGATGCCGGTCTCCTTATGCAGGCGCTCCAACTGCGCGGGGCCGTTGGCGCAGGCCGCGAGCGCGATGGCCCAATCTGGGTGCAGATGATCGACGTGGCGGAACGGCAGAAACGCGTGAAGCGGCGTGTCGATGGAGGCCGCCCGCGGGTTGTTCCCGAAGGTGCAGAGCGGGTACAGGTCCACCATCTCGTCCTCGTGCTCGACGCCCCGGTAGCGGCGCTTCAGGCCCTCCAGCTTGTCCTGGTAGAGCGTGGCGAAGCCGTCCCGTTTGATCGTGCCCAAGTCACCGCCGCTGCCTTTGACCCAGAGGACGGTCGCGGTCTCGCCGGTCACCGGGTCGGGCGTGGGCACTTTGGCGGACGTGTTGCCGCCGCCGAAGTTCGTCAGGCGCCTGTCGCCGCCGAGCAGGTTGGAGCGGTAGCGCAGCAGGTCGGGCTCGTCCATGCCGCGGGTCTCGTCGTCGTTCCAAAGGTCTTGCAGGTAACGCAGTTCCAACATCTTCTCCTTGATACGGCCCTCACCCCCGGCCCCTCTCCCAATAATGGGAGAGGGGTGCCTGAGGCGCGGCTCGTTTACTGTTTTGCGCCAAACGGCTGCCGATCCGGTGGCAGGCACCCCTCTCCCATTATTGGGAGAGGGGCCGGGGGTGAGGGCTACACCTCGACCACCCGAACGCCGGCCGCGTCGATCTGGCCGAGCAGCGGGCGGTTCTCTTCCCACGCGTCGGTGATCAGGATGTCGATGGCGTCCAGCGGGCACACGCGGCACATTGCGCGGGGGCCCAGCTTGCTGTGGTCGGCGAGCAGGACGGCGGTATGGCTCTGGGCGATCATGGCCTGCTCGCTGCCCAGAACCAGCTCGTTGTTGTTGGTCGCGCCGTTCGCGTCGATGCCGCCGACCGACAAGAACGCCCAGGCCGCGTGGTAGTTGCGGATGAACGCCTCGGCCTGCGGCCCGGCCACGAGGTTCGATTCGGGGTAGAGCAGGCCGCCGGTCACGAACACCTCGGCCCCGCGCCGCCGGCCCTTGCGCCGGTCGATCTCCTGGGCGATGGCGAGCGAGTTGGTCAGGATGCGGACCGGGCGCTCGGCCAGGTGCGCGGCCATGTGGAAGGTGGTCGTGCCGCCGTCGATCATCAGCACGTCGCCGTCCGAAACGAGCGAGGCCGCTTTTTCCGCGATGCGCTGCTTCTCGCGCGGGAAGCGCACGCCGCGCGACCAGTACGAGGGCATGACATCCGGAGCACGGGAATGTTCCGCGCGGGGACGGACGCCGCCCCAGGTCTTCTCGACCTTCCCCTGTTCCGCGAGCACGGTGAAGTCGCGGCGGATCGTGGCGGGCGAGACGTCGAAGAGCCGGGACGCCTCGTCCACGACAAGCTCCTGCTCGCCGCGGAGGTGATCGAGAATCTGCTGGATGCGTCGTTTCTGGTTCGCCGTCATGTAACCGCCGCCACAGTGTGCACTATTTTTGTCGATTTGGCAATTTGTTGAACAAAGTGATTGAAAAAAGATTATTTAGAGGCGCAGAAGACTGAATCGCCGGACATGGCGTCCGGCGATTCTGCCCATTTCAGCCGCGTAGGCGGGAACGGTTCAGCCGGCCGCGTTCTTGCGGCGGCGCGTCTCCCAGCCCTTTTTGGCGGCCGCGCTGCGCCTGTCGTGCTCAGGGCCGCCGGGCTGTCTTCGCTCGCCGCCCGTGCGGCCCGAGCCCGACTTCCGCCCGCCGCCGGTCTCCTGGTTCACCGTCGCCCAGGCGCGCCGCTCCGCCTCGTCCTCGGGCATACCCCGGCTCTCGTAGCTCTCCTCGATGTGCCGGGCCATGCGCTTCTGCTTGTCGGTGTACGCCGACTTGTCACCTCGCGGCATCTTTGCCTCCCTGCCGGACCGCGTCAGTCCGTGTTGATCTCGATCCCGTGCTTTTTGGCGGCCCGGTTGATGCGCTCCTTGATCGTCTTGACCTCGTCCGCGCTGTACTTGGCGGCGTTGTCCTTGTGGTTGATGTAGCTGTGCGCCGCGCGGATGTGCTCGGGCGTGTCGATGGGATATTTCTTGTTGGTCGGGTCCGCGAACTCCACGTCGCCGTACTCCCGCGCACCTTCTTCCGGGTTCACGTCCTCGCGTTTGTCGATCTTCGCGCTCATCGTGCCCGCCTTTCCTGTCCCAAAGCGGCAGGGCCGCTGCGCCGCGTTTGTCCGCTTCTTTCCCGGAGCGCTTTTGGTGACGCACGGTTCTTACCGGCAGCCCGACGCGGCGCCGGGACGTCGTCCGGCTCGATAAGGTAGTACAGGGTGTTCTCCAGCAGCGTGATCCGCGCCGCCGGCCCGACCTTCCTGACCGGGTAGCCATTGAAGTCGAGGGCGGTCACCTTGAGTTTCGCGGCGTCGGGGCGCCGGAGCGAGACCGACCCGGCGAACTTCCGGACCACGATGGGCGCGCTGCCGATGCTCTTGATCTCGCGCAGGCCCTCGCCGGGCGCCTCCCAGCCGTAGTTGGCGTCCTCGGACATGACCTGGAGCAGCATCCGGCGCGACGTGGCGAGCGGCCTGTCGTCGAGGGCGACCAGCAGGACCGAGCCGTACTCCATCTCCGCGTTGATGGACACGTCCTTGAGCACCGCCCGGCCGGCATTCCCGACGAACCCGGTGACGCCCTGCGCCTGCGGCGCGTTGACGGCGACGCGCCCGTTGCCCCAGTGCCAGAACAGCTCGCCGGTCTCGCTGCGCACCATTTTCGACTTGCGGTCGATGAACTTCGACAGGTCAGCGACGCGCGACGGCCCGCCGGCCGGGGTGATGTCCATGGACACTTTCCCGACGAGGAACGCGAGCGGGTCCAGGCTGCCGACCGTGTTTATCGGGACCGTCTGCCCGGCCGGGATGTCCCGGGCACGCAGCTCGTCCAGGTTCGCCGGGGCGATGACCGGCGCGCCCTTCAGGGCATACAGGTCGGCTACTTTCAGGTTGACATCCACGACGGGCGCGCCCGGCCTGACCAGACCTCTGCGGAAGATGAGGGCCGCCGCGGGAAACTGGCCCGCGATGACGGGCGTGCGGATCGAGAACTTGCCCAGGATCTGTTCCCAGGACGGGCTGCCGGTGGCGAAGAAGAAGAACGCGTCCGTGCCCTGGAGGGAGCCGTAGGCGGCCGACAGGACGGGCAGGTCGGCGCGGAACCGGTTCGGCGGGGTCCAGTTGATCTCGGTGATCGTGGACGGCATCCCGTTGTAGCGGATGTCCATGATCGGCAGGCTGTAGTCGGGCTCGCCGCCGGGCTTAGCGGACTCGAACAGCAGGGCACTGCGGTCGTCGTAGCGGTCGCCCTTACTGATGGAATACGAAGCGCGTTCCCCCTCGTGCGTCCCGCCGAAATAGCCGTGCCGGTCCATGAAGTCGGCGACCGTGTTGGAATACTTGTCGAGCGGGCCGAGGATCTGGGCGTTGGCGGTAATCCAGTTGGACCCGTGGACGGTCGCCTGGTAGCCCAGGTCACGTTTCAGGTACGCCTGCGTCTGCTCGAAGAACGCCTTCTGGTGCTCGGTCAGGAAGGCGACCGTGTCCTGCGAGCGCCGGTCCTTGTTGTTGAACACCTCGTAGAGCGGGCGGAAACCCGCCCGGCCTTCGGCGGCGACATCGCCACGCACCGCCCCACCGCCCCAGGCGGCGAACGCTTTGTCCAGCGAGCCGTGCTTTTTCGCGAGCCAGTCGCCGAACTGCTTTTCGAGGATCGCCATCTGCGGTTCGGGGATGTTCGCGTAGGGCGTGAACGTCCAGAACAGGTACGAATCCTCGTTCACCATCTCGACCATGGCGACGGCCGGGTCCTGGGCCAGAGTTTTGCCGTCCGCGTGCGGGTTCGGCGTGGTCAGCAGGGCCCGCCACCAGCCCCGGTAGATGTCCTGGAACTCGCGGTTAAAGAACAGGAGCGCGAACGGGTGCTTGTCGCCCGCGTATCCGGCGAAGCCGCTGTTCTCGTTGAACCGCAGCCAGAGCGGGAAGTAGATGGACAGGCAGGTGTAGATGCCCTCCTTCTTCATGGCGGTCACGAAGTAGAACAGGCGGTCCAGGTGCTGTTTATCCACCTGCCGGAAGTCCTGGCCCCACACGCCGCCGTGGACGCGGACGAGGTTGACGCCCTGCTTGGCGAGGCTGCGGGCCATCAGGTCGATCGAGGCGCGCGGCAGGTCCACGGCGTGCCCGCCGGTGTTGATGGCCCAGAAGCGCACGGGCTTGCCGGTGTTGCCGTGGACGAACTGCTCTCCCCGGGTCCGGATGAAGCCGTTCTCGCCCGCGAACTTCTCATTCAGAAAGCGCAGGTCGATGGGGCTGGGCTTGAACGGGTCCGGGTCGGGCTCGAACGGGAACCAACCCGCCGGGGCGAGATTGTACTTCTCGCCGGGCTTGAGCTTGCCGCGCGGCGTGAAGGGCTGGGATGTCAGCAGGAACGCGTCGAAGGCCGCCGCGCCCTCGTTCCGCGTCAGCTCGATACGCAGCGTGTGCTTGCCGCCGCCAAGGGCTACCTCGCCGACGCTCACCCAGTTCGCGACGAGGAACTGGCGGATGGGCGCGTCGTCGAGCAGGGCGACGTTGGCGCCGACGTCGCGCCAGGGCTGGTCATCGAAGCGCCAGCGGAACGGGCCGTGCTGCCAGAACTTGCGGGCGTAGAACTGGTACGTGGCGGCTTTGGGCACGGCCACGTCGTATTCAAGGAACAGCGTCTCGCTCCGGTTGCCCTCGGCCCCGATCCATCTGCCGCCCGAAAGAACGGCGGCCTCCTGCGGGTTCGCGGGCGCGAAGGAGTGACGCTCGGCGGGCGGGAAGTTGGTCGCGCGGGGCGTTTCGGCCTCCCACCAAACGTACTCCTGTTGCTGCGCGGCGGCGGGCCGGCAGAGCAGGCCGAGGGCGGGGAGGAGCAGCAGAGCCGTGCAAAGGAGGTGCCGGACCTTCATCGGCGGACCTCGCGTTTCGCGTTCCCGGCAGGGGCGGCCGCGCCCTCCAGCACCAGGTACAGGGTGTCCGGCGGCAGCGTCACCGTGAACGCGCCGTTCGCCACGCGCGTGCCCCTCACGGCGCTTTTCGCGTAGCCGGCGGCGTCGAGCAGCGTGGCTTTCGTGAGCCGCGGGTTCTTCAGCGTGAGCGTCACGTCGGTCCGGGCGACCTGCCAGGGCATCTTGCCGGTGTTGATGATCTTATGTCCGCGGTAGGTCTGCTTGCCGTCCTCGCTCTTGAACTCCGCTTCCTGCGTCGCCCAGCCGGTCGGGCGCATCACGGTCCCGACCTGCACGAGGATCTTGCGGGACTGGTTCAGCGGTCGGTCGTCCAGGGCGACGGCGAGGACGGTGGCGTAGTCGTTGCGGGCGCGGACGGAGACGTCGCGGAGCTGGATGGCGCCGGCCCGGCCGAGAAAGCCGGTTGCGCCCTGCGCTTTCGGGGCGTTGACGACGCACACGCCGGTCCCATGGTTCAGGCGGATCTCGCCGGTCGCGCTGGTGACCGTTTTCTTCGCCGCGTTGATGTAGGGGGACAGATCCGTGACCTTGTTATTGGCGGGATTTCCGCCGTACTTGACTTCGACGCGGCCGACCAGGAAGGCCATCTGGTCGACAGCGGTCTTGACCGACGAGCCTTCGGCGAAGGCGGTCTTGTCGCGGTTGGGGTCGAAGGTGCGGCCCTCGGTCAGGATCGGGGCCGTGCGGTCCCACAGGTCGTCCAGCGAACGCTCTTCGTGCACGACCGTCGGGCCGCGCTTGAGGTAGCCCATCCGGTACATCAGGGCCGTGGCCGGAAAGTTGGTGAGGATGGCCGGCGGCAGCGTCCACTTGAACATCGGCTTCTGGCCGTCCGGGAGCGTGATGAACGAGAGGTACGGGTCCTGCCAGTGTTCGGGCGCGTCGGCGGAGAACCAGTAGAAGGCGTCCACGCCGGTCAGCGACTGGTAGGCGGCCATCAGGAACGGGCCTTCGGACTGGTAGCCGAGCGGGTTCACCCAGGTGCTTTCCGTGATGAGCATCGGGTGCCCGACCACCTGTTTGAGGTTGGTCGGGATCGCGCCGGGCGAAAGCAGCGCCGACTGCCCCTCAAAGTGGTGGCCAGGGTCGATGCGCCAGCCGTTGTTCTCGCCGACGTGCGGCCCGCCGTTGAAGTATTTGTTGACGGCCTGGATGTCGGCCGCGGTGTAGGTCCAGCGCTCGGCGTCGTTCAGGCGCAGCGGGTCGGCGGTGATCCAGTTGTTGGCGTTGACGAGCTGGCGGCAACCCAGCGTCTTGCGGTAGTAGTCGGCGATGTCGGCGTAGAAGGCGCGCTGGGTCTCGGCGAAGAACCGCAGCTCGTCGCGCACGCGTTTGGCCCTGCCGCCGGTCTGCGGGATCGTCATCTCGTACACGTTGAGGATGCCGACCTTGTTCTGCGCGAAGTCGTCGTTCGGGTGCGCGGCGCCGTCCCAGGCGGCTTTCGCGGCCTGGAGCGAGCCGTACTTCTTCACCAGCCACTGGCCGAACCGGCGGCCCAAACGCTCCAGTTGAACCGGCTTCATGGCCTGCGTGGTCCAGAACAGGAGGCTGTCCTCGTTCTTGACCTGGATGATGGCGACGGCGGGGTCCTGGGCGAGCGGGATGCCGGTATAGGGGTTCTTGCGGGTGTAGAGCGCCTTGACCCAGGTCTTGTACGCGTTCTGGAGGCGTTCGTCGAAGAACATCAGGCCCCACAGGTCCGCCTTGTCGCCGTAGCCCTCGATGCCCCACGACGCGGCCGTCCCGGCATGGCCGCCGTTGGCCCAGAACGGCGAGATGGTCGTGTAGAT
This sequence comes from uncultured Armatimonadota bacterium, assembly GCA_902805585.1. Taxonomy (GTDB): domain Bacteria; phylum Armatimonadota; class Armatimonadia; order Armatimonadales; family Armatimonadaceae; genus CADCTO01. Next base: position 8,854 of record CADCTO010000534.1, read on the forward strand.
GCCCTGCTTCTTCATCGCGGCGACGAGCCGCCAGCAGCGGTCGATCTCCTCCTCGTCCAAGGCCGTGAGCGGTTTGCCCTCGCCTTTGGGCGAGATCGAGCCGTGCATGCGGACCATGTTGACGCCGATCTTGGCGAGGAAGCGGGCGTGACGGTCCAGCTCTGCCTGGGATTTCCGGTATACGGTGGTGTTGACGGCCCAGAAGCGGACCGACTTGCCGCTGCCGAGCGCGAAGTCGTTGCCGTCGGGGGTGCGCTTGACGAACCCGGTCGCGCCGGCCACGGTTTCGTTCAGGGAGCGCAGGTCCAGCACCGCGTCCGATTTGAACGGGTCCGGTGTATAGGAAAAAGCCCACGTCGCGGCGGTCCCCGCCGGGGCGACGCCCCCGGCCTGGGCGATCCGGAGGGGCGTCGGCCGCGGCGATCCGTCGCCCGCGGGTCTCCCGTCGCGAGGCGCGGCGTTACACGCGAGCACTCCGCAGAGGGCGGCGGCCACGAGCGGGAGCACAGCCCGCCCGTACCAACGCGGCGGCATCCCGTGCATGCGGGTCTGAAGCGACATCCTTGTCCTTTCCGATTCGGAGCACGCGCAACGCCGCTATTTACCGCCACCCTCTGCGGGTGCGGGTGCGGCGGCGGCGACTTTCGCGCCCTTGATGGCGTCAACGACGGCCCGGTACTTGTGCGCTTCGGCGATCGGCTGGTCCTGGTACTCCAGCGTGCCCCACGAGCCCCACTTGCTCGGCTGGCTGACGTTGCTGAAGACGGCGTACAGGCCGCCGCCCGCGTCGGACCAGTGTTTCAAGTGCTTACGGTACAGGTCGTACATGCGCGGGTGCCGGTTCGCCGCGAAGAACAACTGGGCGAGCTTCTCGTTGTTCTCGGCCCCGCCGACGCCCACCAGATGCTGCCCGCCTTCGTAGGCCACGAGCTGGACCTTGTGTTTCTTGGCGACTTTGGCGGTACCCTCGATCCATACGCGGTTCTGGCCCTCGATCTCTTTGTCCAGGGCGTCCAGGAGATGCTCCGGCGTCATCTTGGCGACCGTTTCCTGCTGGTCCGGGCTGCCGAAGCCGCCGCCGAAGTAGGGCGCGATGGCGAGCGCGTCGGTGTGCTTGTAGGCATCCTGGAAGGTCAGCACCTGCTCGCTCGTCCACGGGTTCGCGGACTGCGCGCCCATGACGCGGACGAGCCGCTTCGTGTCGCCGAAGACCTGCTCCCAGATCTTGAAGACCTCCACGGAACGCTGCGAGTAGAAGCGCAACTGCGACTCGAAATCGCTGGGGCCGAGGTTCCGGGCCTTCCCCTTCGCCAGCGCGTAGCGCGCCTGCTCGAACTGGCCGTTCCAGACCTCGTTGGAGTACTCGACATACACTTTGAGCTTCGGGTCCAGCCGCTCCTTGATGAGCTTGGCGAAGCTGCGCACGAACTCGTCGTCGGCTTTGTGCGGCATGCAGAACCAGGGGTTCGTCTTGAGCGTGTTCGCCAGATCGACCATCACCTCGACAGGCACGCCCTTTGCCGTCGAGTAGCGTGCGTCGGCGGGCTTGGCGCGCTCGGACCAGGAGACCAGGGGGCTGTTGTTGGTGCTCTGAAAGTCCATGAAGCGGAGCGCGCCGAAGGGACGCAGGCGTTCGACGAAGAGCGGGTTGAAGGCCGATTTTGCCTTCTCCTGGCCGGGCATCCAGACGTGGACGTTACGGATCGGGTCCTTCGGGTCGCTCTCGTGGATGGTCAGGACGAGGCTTTCGCTGCCGGGGGCGACCTTGACTTCGATGCGGCCCGGCGCCTCTTTGACGACCTTTGCCGCGTCGGAGCGCCGGAACTCGACCTTGCCCTTGCCCTCGTAGGTCGCGACATAGACGCCCTCGGGGTACTTGCCGCCGTTGATGGTCAGCATGTAGTAGTCGAGGAACTGGCCGGGCTTCAGGAGCGGGTAGCCCTGCGGGTCCAGGGGGATGGCGTTCAGCTCCTCGTCGGTCTTCTTCCAGGCGCGGGCGGTCTTGAACACGTCGGTGAAGGGCAGCTGCGACGTGTAGTCGATGACGCCGGCCAGGTTCATCCCGAAGCGCTGGCGGTTGGCGTACGACGCGTCCGTGGCAGCCGTCGTTTCTCCCTGAGGGGACGCCTGTCCGGCGGGCGCGGGGGCGGCCGTGTTTTCCTTTAGCCCCGTGGACACGCCTGCGCCACCACAGCCCACCAGTGTCCCGATAGCGGCCACAAAAGCCAGCGCGGACAGCCCGGCGATTCCCCGTTGTTGAAACATGACTGACCCCCCGATACCGTTGTTGGCGGCATCAAACGTCGCGGTAGCGTATTACCTGTATACCACGCGCCTGGCAGGCTTGCAGCAGTCGCGGGTCCTGCAGCGCCCGGCGCTCGGAGTCCCGCTCCCGCGCGATCTGGCCCGGCGCGAGTCCGGCATGGGCGAAGGCGCGCATGTCGTCGGCGTCGAAGCCGGGGTGCGTGACCAGGACGTAGGCGCCGGGCGTAGTCGCGGCGGCGTCCATCCGTGCGCTCCACACGGCGACCAGGTCGTCCCCCGAGCCGTCGCCCGCGCGCGGAAGGCCGGGGACGGCATGAGCGTCCACCAGCCCCTCGCGCCGGCACAGGTCGGCCAGACGCTCGCGCAGGCCGGGGAGCCAGCCGACGCCCATGTGCTCGTCGAGGTATTCGAGATTCAGGCCACGGTCGCGCGCCCGTTGAAGCTGCGCCTCGACCTCGGCCATCATTTCCTCGACGCTCGGACCGTGCTGGTGCAGGTCGCGGGGCGTGGGGAGGAAGAAGCCGTCGCCGTCCACGAGCGACGGCACCTGATCGGCGGGCAGCACCGGCCCCCACTTCGGGCCGTCCCACTCCGCGTTCAGCGTGACGTGCAGTCCGAGGCAGATGTCGGCGCGGCCGGCGAAAAGCCCCGCGGCCTCCTCGAAGGCCGGCCCGGGGACCATCACGGACACGTTGCGCAGGATGCCGTGCTCGCACGCCTCCCGGATCGCCCGGTTCGCGCTATGGCACGAGCCGGCGTCGTCGCCGCGGGTGACCAACCGTAGGGATGTCATACCCTCTCCTTTTCACGCAAACGGCGCCGAAAACCTTCGCCCGCCCGGTTCTCAGTTCGGGAACGTGCGGAAGATCTCCAGGCGCAGCACCGTGCCGACGATGCTCCAGGCGGAGCCCGTCACGAAGTCGCCGAGGATCAGGCCCAGGAAGAAGGGTAGCGCGGCGGTGTACAGGCGGATACCGCCGTAGCGCAGGAACGTGAACTTGAAGACCCAGGCGACGAACATGTCGCCCCAGAACAGCTCATTCGCCCACGACACGTTCAGGACGTAGGCGGCCGGCGACAGGGGGAACCCCACGAAGCGGGTCCGCAGATACGAAAGAACGAACGTGACGCCGGCCCCGACCCCCATGCCCGCCATCGCGACGGGATCGGCGGGGCGTGGTGTGCCGAGCCACCCGTTGAGATTGTTCCAGGGGACCTTTCCCATGTTGATCCGGTAGGCGTTGACGTTCGCGGTCGCGGCGCCGTGGGTGTAGTACATCTGCAGGTCCCACAGGAAGGCGGACACGATGGCAACACCCGTCGCCAGCAGGAGGACGGCGAGGAGCGGGCGCAGGTCGCCGCCGGCGCGGCGCAGGCCGACCATGCCCTGCATCACCTGCGGCATCGCCGCCGCCCGGTAGTCGGTGTTGAACGACGTCAGCATCGCCAGGTGGGCAAGGTCTACGCGTGAGAAGGCGAGCGCGCTCGTGCCGGCGAGGGCCGGCAGGATCGTTTGCGGCGCGACCCAGGCCAGGAGCGGCGACAGGACGGCGGTCTCGGCGACCAGGCGCGACAGGGCGAGCATGATCAGGAAGTAGACGGCGAAGAAGGCCACCGGCAGCCAGAGCGAGGCGCCGGACCACCAGACGAAGGCGCAGAGCGTGGTGAACCCGAGCAGAAACCCGCCGAGCGCGAGTGACGGGCGCAGGGGCTCGTCCGCGGGGAGGCGCGTCCCCCGCTCCCCGGCCCGTTGGACGTAGCGGCGGAGGTAGCCGCGCGCGGCCCAGAGCACGGCGACGCTGACGGCGAGCCACGCGCCCCAGGCCTGGAAGCCCCAGTACGGGAACTGCGCGGAGCCGTCGCCGTACAGGTTGGGGCCGGGGTCGCGCCAGCCCATCCCGGTGCCGAAAAGGTTCAACGACTTCTTGAACAGGTAGAAGAACCACAGCGAGAACAACACGTCGGTGTTCACCAGATAGCCGAAGCCGACGCCGCAGAAGTGGAGCAGGTAGGTGACGGAGCCCAGCCCGGTCCAGGGGGCGGATAAGGTATCCACGAGGTCGCGGGCGGTGTTGACGGGGAACCCCGGCACGCTCGGGTACAGGCCGTGGAGCGTGTTGAGCGAGTGGAGCGCGCAGGGCACGGCGAATCCGGTCCACAGCAGGCGCTGGCGGTAGAGGGGCGCGCCCTCGCGCGTCATCTCCAGCGGGAGGGTGACGACCGGGAACGGCAGGTGCTCGTCGTCGGCCCAGCGGCGCAGCACGATGCTGCCCAGACAGAGCATGGTGGCGATCAGGACGAGGAAGAACGCGCCCCACACCAGGAGCGGCGCCGCCCAGGCGGCCACGACGTCCGCCTGGAAGAACGTGGAGCGCCCTTCATAAAACCCCTTCAGGATCGCCGGGTCGCGCGGGCCGATGTGGGCGGGCAGCAGGTGCCAGAACTCCTCCCAGCGGTTGCCGGGGCTGGCGTAGCGGAAGGCGTTGGTCAGGAACGGGGTGAAGAAGCCCAGGTTGCCGATGCCCGCGACGACGCTCGACATCGAGAGCATGGTGAAGAGGACCATCAGCTCGGGCTGGTTCATCGCCGCCCGCGCGCCCAGCAGGCGCCGGACGGCGAGGTTGAGCAGGGTGACAAGGAACAGCACGAAGGTCACGCCCATGAACAGCGTCGTGATGGTGATCTCGGTGACGCCCGTCTTCATCTCCGAGTGGGCGATCCACCCGCAGTTGAGCACGATCAGCGGCAGGCCGACGCAGATCGGGTAGGCCCAACGGACCGGGCGCAACGCCATGGCGGCGGCGTCGCCATCCGCGCCGGTCCCCTTCCCCGCGGCCGGAGGAGCCGCCGCCTCGACCGCCGCCGCCGCCATGGGCTACGCGCCCCAGTACAGGCGCAGGACCGGGAGCGTGTCGTCGTCGGGGACGGCCACTTCGAGGGCCCGCGTCGCCTCGTCATAGGCAAAGGGAGTGTCCTCGCCGTCTACGGTCAGCCGGACCGGGCGCCGCTCGCACCAGGCCAGGAAGCGCCCCCCCGCCTGGAGGATGACCTCGTAGACACCGTGCTCGTCCCTCCCGGCGAAGACCACGGCGCCCCCGCTGTTGAACCGGTCGGCGAGCCCGATGGGCGCGACGCCGTCCTCGACCGGCGCGACGGTGAACACCTCGCACGCGAGCTGCGGGAGGGTGACCTCCTGCGCCTCGTCGCGGCCCTGCACGCGCAGCGTGCGGGCGTGGTGCGCGTAGACGGCAAACTGCTCGCCCTCCAGGCCTTCCACGTCCGCGGGCCGGAGGGCGCCGGTGACGGGCGGCGTCTCCGCCACTTCCACTCCGTAGCGGGCGTTGAATACCCCGACGACCCCCGAGGCTTCGTTGCGGTTGAAGATCTTCAGCAGGACCGGCTCCCTGGTCACATCGTGGAACAAACAGTCGCGCGTCGGGCGGCCGGGGTCGGCACAGCGCAGGACCGTCCCGTCGGGAAGCACCAGTTTGCGGAGCAGATCGAAGTCGTGCGCGCCGGGTTTGTCCGAGACGTAGACCGGGGCGCCGCTGACGGCGCGGCCCGCCGCGTGGTAGGCGCCCATCTCGTGGCCGGACTGGAACATGTCCCAGTCGGGGTGGACGAACTCGCCGAACCAGGCGCTGACCTGGGCGTTGACGTACAGGTGCAGGCCGTGCGTCTCGGGCTTCTTGGGCCAGAAGTCGGTCGAAGTCCGGGTGACCGTAGAGTTCAGGGCGCTGTAGAGCATCTCGTTGGCGCAGGACATGCAGTTGATGAGCGCGCCGCGGAACTGGGTCTGGGCGGAGCCTTCGAGCGCCTCGTGGTAGGCGCGCATCAGGCCGACGCGCCCCAGACCGAACCCCGCGGCGGTCGTTTCGAGGGCGGCCTGGTTGTCCACCTTCACCCCGTCAACGCCCTGTTGCCGCAGGTGCCGGTGGTAGTCCTGGTAGAAGCGGTAAACGTGCTCGGGCGCGACGACCCCGATGACGGGGCCCCACCACTTATCCACGTCGGGCCGGTGGTGCCGGATACCCGGCGACGCGTCCCGGGCAATCGGGCGCACGCCGTAGCCCGGCAATGCGTCGCCGTCCACGCCGCCCCAGTAGCCCTGGAACGCGTGCCAGACCAGGAACGCCTCGATCCCGAACTCGTTCTTCGACATGGCGACGGTCGGCGCCAGATCGCCCCGGAACTTCTCGTTGGCCGCGAAGGCGGTCAGGCGCTTTTCGCCCGACGCCTGCTGCGCCACCGACTGCCAGCCGTCGTCGAGGATGAGCAGTTTGGGGGTAACCCCGCCTTCGGCGAAGCTTTCCAGGCCCGTCCGCACCTTGTCCTGCGACACCTCCTGGTAGAACGCGTCCCAGGTGCACCAACCGAACAGGTCCACGAAGTGTGGCAGCGGCTTTTCGCGGCGCAGCCGCCCGGTCCCCAGGCGGTGCATGACGCTGCGCGCCCCCCGCTCCATCAGGGCGTACGGGTCAGGCCCGGCCGCGACGAACAGCCCGACGACCTCCTTACCGACGACCGCCGGGTCCCCCGTCTCGGCGACCAGTTCCAGGCCTGTCTCCCCGGAACCTTGCAAAGAAGCGCGGAACGCACCATCGAGGAGCGGCACGAACAGGACGCAGACCCCGTCCTCGCGCTCGGCGAGCAGGTACTGCGTTTCCGGCGGGACGTCGCCGCCGCGCGTTCCGGCCTTCGCCGTCATCCAGAACGGCTCGTAACGGTGGCAGCAGGTGAAGCGGCCGATGCCGTCGAGGCTGCCCGCCGGAAACACGTGCCGCGCTGCCGGCGTTTCAGCCGCGAACCGGAGAAAGACACCGATGCCGTCCGGGTCCGCGACGACTGACGTACCGTCACCGAGGCCAGACAGCAGCGGGCCGCCATTCAGACGCAGGTCGTGGTTTTCGAGTTTGAGGTCGTTGTGCATGTGATGTGTGTCGGCTTTCAAGGCAGGGTGACGGTGAAGGTCGAACCTTCCAGACCGTGGTTGTCCCAGACGTCGCGCCCGTCGACACGGGCCATGAGAAGGATGTCGGCGGCGGCGTGACGTTCGACGCTCAGGTCGAAGACGCGGCCGAAGGCGCGGACGCCGCGCAAGTACATCGCGGGCCAGCCATCGGGCAGACGCGGCGTCCATCGAAACGAGCGCAGGCCGGTCGGCGTGATGCCGAACAGGCCTTCCGTGATGACGCGACAGAACAGGGCGCTCTCGGCCGACAGGTGCGCCTGTCCGCCCTCCGGGTACGCCTCCACCGGGTACGGGACGTGCTCGCCGAGCAGGCGCCGCCGGCTGTAGGCCGCCAGATAGCGCAGGGCAGTTTCGGTCTCCCCGGCCGCGAAGACGCCCCGCAGCGCGTAGAGCGTCGCCCGGTCCCAGAATACGTTGTCGCCTGCCTCGGTCGCCAGGCCGTCCGGGGCCCACAGGCGCGGCGAGAACAGCGCGGCGATCGTGCCGGCTTTGCGCCGGAGGATGCCCATCGTGAGCGGAAGCGCGATCCAGGACCGGAGGGTCGTGTTCCCGTCGTAGTAGCGGTACGTCTCGAAGCCCTCGACGCGCGCCCCGAAGTAGTCCTCGATGGCCTGCTCCAGCGCGTCCGCCCGGCGGCCGTATTCGTCGGCTTTCGCCGCGTCACCAAGGGCGCGGGCGAGGTCGGCGCCGGAGCGCAGCCCGCCGTAGGCCAGGGTGGAGGTGGACAGGTTGGCCTTCCCGGTCGGAAAGCGGCCTTCGAGCTCGTCGGTGTCTGATTCCACGACGCCGTGCGCGTTCGTCTTGCGGCGACAGTATTCCAGGCACCAGTCGACAGCGGACATCAACTCCCGCGCGACGGCCAGGTCACCCAGGGCGAGCGCGAACCGGGCGGCGCCATAGGCGACCATGGCGGCGTCGCCCCGATCCCCGCCCGCGTGGATTCGCACGTCCCCCTCGACCTCGAAGGACGACGGGATGTTTTGGGTGAAGTCGTCCGTCATGGCGGAGGCGAAGATGCGGTAGGCGTTCAGAGATGCCGCGTTGGCGAGAGGGTCTCCGAGGAACGGGAAGAACGGTCCCGCATATTCGGCCTGATCGTTCGCCCAGACGCCACCGTAATAGCTGCCGCCGCCGGGCGAATGAACGTTTCCCATCGCCGTTTCAAAAATGCTCTCGGCCGCGCGGAACTTGGCCAACCGGAACGCCCGGTCCAGCACCGGGTCGGGCGTCTCCAGCCGCAATGGGTTCGCGACCTCGCGCACCCGCTCCTCTCGCGCCCGGTGTTCGGCGGGAACATCGTCGACCAGGGTGAGCGGCGGCATCACGTGGGCAAGGAATAAGACGGCGAAATCCAGAACGCCCCCCGGCTTTAGCATCGCTGCGGGCGACGAAGGGACCAAGTAGGTGCGGAGCACGTAGTCGCCGTAGACGCCCGTGTCCTCGTCGCGCAGGTCGATGCCTTCGACCTCGACGACCGCGGCTTCCTCGCCGACGTTCGTCACAGTCCACTGTTCGATCACGCACGTCTTATCTACGGACGGGAACAAC
>CADCTO010000535.1 GCA_902805585.1 uncultured Armatimonadota bacterium
CGAGGATCTCGTTCAGGCGGGCCGTGTCGCTGCCGGTCGCCTCGACCACCTTGCCCTCCTTGAAGACCAGCCGGATGTTGTCGAAGGGCTTGCCCTGGTAGACCGTGGGCGCGTTGAAGGCGATCACGCCGTTCACGCTGTCGCGCACGGGACAGGTGAAGCACTCGCCGTCGGGGATGTTGCGCTCGCCGGCGCACATCACGGCCCCGATATCCTTGATCGAGAACGTCAGGTCCGTGTCCTTGCCGGTCAGGCGCACGCGGTCGGCGCGCAGCATGCGCGCGTGGAGCGGCTTCTGCGCCTCGTCCATCCGGGCGTAGTCCAGCGTGCAGACGTCGAAGAAGAAGTCCTCGAACTGATCGGTGCTCATGTTCGCGGCCTGGGCGAAGGCCGGCGACGGGTAGCGCAGCACGACCCAGCGGGTGTTGTTGACGCGCTCGTCGGAGTGCACGCGCTTCCACCACTGCGTCTGGTACAGGTGCATCTTCTCGCCCGGCACGTCGGCAAGCTCCAGGTTGTTCTGGGAGCCGCGCAGCCCGATGTAACAGTCCATCTGCTTCATGCGGTTCAGCTCCATGTCGCCGATCAGGCGCATGTGCTCCTCGGTCGCGTTCCGGAACAGCGTCCGCAGGACCCGGTTCGAGCGCGTCTCGACGAAGGGGAGGGCGCCCGCGGCGACAATGCGCTCGATGAGGGCGCTGACGACGGCGTCGGGCGCGTCGAAGCTTTCGAGGAACACTTTATCCCCGGGGCGCAGCTTGAGAGAGTGGACGACCAGGACTTCGGCGAGCTTGGCGTTGCGTGGGTCGGGCATGCGAGAATCCTTGTGAAAATCGACGGTTGGTCGGGATGTGATTCATGGTACCCTAAGAGCGCACAAAGACAGAGGAGGGGGCGCGCCCGCGTCCCCGTCGGAGAGTTTCCCATGAACAAGATACGCGTACACAAGGGCGCCGCGCCGCCCTTCGCCAAGATAAAGCGTCCGGCCGCCCGGCGGCCGGAGCCCGCGCCACGGTTCGAGCCGGAGCCGGAGCCCGACGACGCCCCGGCGATCACCAGCTTCGACGAACTGGGGCTGAGCGAGCCGCTGCTGCGGGCCGTCAAAGAGGCCGGGTTCGAGAGCCCGACGCCGATCCAGGCGCGCGCGATCCCGATCCTGCTCGGGGGGCAGGACCTGATCGGGCAGGCGCAGACCGGGACCGGCAAGACCGCCGCCTTCGGGCTGCCGCTGATCCAGCGGGTGGACCCCGCGCAGCGGTCCGTGCAGGCCCTCGTCATGGTGCCGACGCGCGAGCTGGCTATCCAGGCGACCGGCGAGATCCACCGGTTCGCCAAGAACAGCGGGCTCCGGACCGTGCCTGTCTACGGCGGCCAGCCCATCGACCGGCAGTTCCGCGCCCTGCACCTGGGCGCGCACGTCGTCGTCGGCACGCCGGGGCGCGTGCTCGACCACCTGCGGCGGGGGACGCTGGACCTGTCCAAGGTCACCTTCTGCGCGCTGGACGAGGCCGACGAGATGCTGGCCTTCGGCTTCATCGAGGACATCGAGGCGATCCTGGCCGAGCTTCCCAAGGAGCAGCGGCAGACCGCCCTGTTCTCGGCGACGATGCCGCCGCGCATCGCCGCGCTCATCAAAAAGTTCCTGCCCGACGCCCGCAGCGTCGCCATACAGCCCAAGCGGCGCACCGTCGAGACGACCAACCAGACCTACTACGAAGTCGCCCCCGGCAACAAGCAGGACGCCCTCGCGCGCGTCCTCGACATGGAGACGCCCGGCCCGACCATCGTCTTCTGCCGCACGCGCAGCGCGACCGACGAGCTGGCCGACGCGCTCCGGATGCGCGGCTACGGGGCCGAGGCGCTGCACGGGGAGATGAACCAGTCGGAGCGCGACCGCGTGATGCGCCGCTTCCGCGAAGGCCAGGCCGACCTGCTGGTCGCCACCGACGTGGCCGCGCGCGGGCTCGACATCGAGACCGTCACGCACGTCATCAACTACGACATGCCGTGGGACGTCGAGCAGTACATCCACCGCATCGGGCGCACGGGGCGCGCGGGCCGGACCGGCGACGCCATCACCCTGGTGGAGCCCAAAGAGCGCCGCAACCTGCGCATGATCGAGCAGATGATCGGCACCCCCATCAGGCCCGCGCGCATCCCCACCGCCGCCGACATCGCCGCGCGCCGCCGCGACCTGTTCGTCGGCACGCTGCGCGAGCGCCTCGCCAAGGGCGACTACGACGGGCAGATGGCGACCGTGGAAACGCTGGCGAGCGAGTTCGACCCGGCCGACGTGGCCGCCGTCGCGCTCCAGATGCTGTGGGAAACGACGAACACGTCGCGGCCGGAAGAGACGCAGGAGGAGATCGCGGCCGACGGCGAACAGCCCGAAGCCGGCATGGCCCGCCTGTTCATCGGCATGGGCCGCCAGGACGGCCTGCGCCCCGGCGACCTGGTGGGCGCCATCGCGAACGAGGTCGGCATCCCCGGCAAGTCCGTCGGGGCCATCGACATCCTGGACCGCACCGCCTTCGTCGAAGTCCCCGCCGAGCACGCCCAGGCCGCCATCGAGGCGCTGAGCGCCACCAAACTGCGCGGCCGGCGCGTCAAAGTCACGGCCGCCCACCCGCCGCGGTAAGTTCTCAACCCCGCCACCCGCGGAGCGGGTGGCGGGGTGAGGGCCGCTACGCCGCTAGTCGCAGCCCCCGGGCCGCTGATTCGGGCCCGTTGTTGTCTTCTACTCGGCGCCCGGGCGTCGGCGCGCACCTCCACCAGGAACTGGGTGCCCTCGATATTGCCGGCCGCGTCCCAGCGCAGCACGTTGACCGTGTTGACCACCTCCACCGACACCTGGGTCGGGATGACCGGCGGCGCCGTCGTTCGCGGCTTGCGCGCCGGGATGCCCAGCGCGGTCTTCAAGCCCTCGGGCACGTTGGGGCTGATCTGGACGGCGCGGGCGCGGGCGCGGGCGCGGGCGGCTCGACGTCGGACGCGCATTTTACCGCAGTGCGTCCCCGGTAGGAGTGCCGGTTGGCGACGCCTTTACCGCCCCTGGGAGGTATTAGGCGTCAGACGCCTAATACAAAGTTCGGCCGCCGGAGGAAGACACGGATGGGGTTCACGGTCTACTACCGCTCGACACGCCCGGTCGCCCCGGCCGAGGCCGACGCGATTCGGCAGGCCGCCCGCGTCGCGACCGAGAACAGAACGTGGCTCGGCTGCGAGCCGGTCCACTTTTTCCCTGGTGACGACAGCGGGCACCTGATCGGCGGCAGCAAGCCGAACTTCCAGCCGCACCCCGATGACGCGGCCGCCGCGGCTCGCTCGGGGTTGTCGGACGGCACCACCCGCGACATGCTCGACGTGCTGTGCCGGCTCAGCCGGCACCACGGCATCGACTGGGAACTGAGCCACGACCACGACCCGGCCATCGGATTCATCCGGTCCGGTATCTACGACGATAGCGCGCTTGACCAGATCGAGGCTTTCGCCGACCTCGGGGACATCCTCGGCGAGTTGGGGTTGGACGAAGACGCCGAACCAGGCGCTGCACCTGACCGCGGCGGCGGTGATCGTAGTCGTTAGACTGTCGTGCGTGACCATGCTTCATCCCCAACCCCGCCCGCTTTATGCCGAGGATCTTGCGAAATGTCCACGTCACCAACTTCATCCTTGTGGCCTTCTACTCGCTGGTCCTCTCGACCGGGGAGGGCATTCCCACCAGCGTTGTCATCGGCGTCAGCTTCGCCTGCTGGCTGTCGGCCCTGATGACTTGGCTGGACGGGATTCGCGGCGCCTGGAACCGCCCGGCAGGAGGCAGGAAGGCGTTCTATGGCGCTGTGGCATGGCTTGTGTTTCTGGTGTTGGGGAGCCTTCAACTGCTGGCTAATTACACGATGCTGCCGCAGACACGGGCCCGGCATCGCGTGCGGAAGGTGAGCGAGCAGAGCGCGCAGAGCGCACCGAGCACACCGTCTAACAAATCACTGCACGGGACGCGCCTGCTGCCGATGTAGGGCCGCGCGCCACATCGCGCGCAGCGCGCCTGTGAGTTCGATCGTCAGGCCCCGTCTTCACGAGGGGCACTGTTCGTTAAGACGGAGAGTGGGCAAGAGCCGTGAGAGCCGTGCTGACGAAGCTTCCCAAGTTGGTGCTGTTCGGCGTCGTGTTCGCCCGGGTGGGTGCCGCCTTCGCCGCCGCGGCCGCCGTCGTAGCGGCGGGGGCGGTGCTCGCCGGACGGGGCTTCTCTTGGAGATTCCTCCTCTTCTCGGCGGCCTGCTCCGGCATCTCCGTCTGGCTTTTCGTGGTAGCGGGCCGTCTGCAAGCCGGGATCATTCGCCTTTTCTCCAGCA
>CADCTO010000536.1 GCA_902805585.1 uncultured Armatimonadota bacterium
GGGGTGAGGGCGTCTGCCGCCCGGGCCCAGCCGGCCGGCCGGCGACCTTCAGGAGCTGTAAGCAGGCCGGCGGGAAGACGGCGCGGCGGGTCACCCGGATCCCCCCTGGGCAAAGAACCCGCCCCCCAGCTCTCGGCACGCGCAGCCCGGACTCCGAAGCCGTTCGTGCCGGCGGTCACGTTGCGGTAAGATGCGCCCACCCTGTCTCGCATCGCCGCCGCAGCCCGATTAGGTCCTTATGGTGCCATCGACCCCGGGAGGACCGCCCGAGTGCGCGGCGCTGCGGCAGCGCGCCGCCGGTGGTGACGCCGGGGCCTGGGGCGCGTTGCTGACCGGCCACGAGGACCGGCTCCGGCGCATGGTCGCGTTCCGCCTCGACCCGCGGCTGCGCGGGCGCGTCGACGCGGCCGACGTCCTCCAGGAGGCGTACGCCGAGGCCGCCGCCCACCGCGAAGACTACTTCCGCCGGTCGGCGGCCGTGCCGGTGTTCCTGTGGCTGCGGGGGGTCGTGGGCAACAAGCTGCTGGACGCGCACCGCCACCACCTGGGCACCGCGATGCGCGACGCCGCCCGCGAACATGCCCCCCGCCCGGGCGCGGCGCCCGACGCCACGTCGGCGGCGCTGGTCGACCAACTGAGCGGCCACGGCATGGGCCCGAGGACGGCGGCCGGCCACGCGGAGGTCAAGGCCCGGCTGCACGCCGCCCTGGACGGCATGGACGCGACCGACCGCGAGGTCCTGGCGCTGCGCCACTTCGAGCAGTTGACCAACGGTGAAGCGGCCCAGGTGCTGGGAATCCAGGAACGGGCGGCCGCCAAGCGGTACGTGCGGGCGCTCAAGCGGCTGAAGGACGTCCTGGCGGCGATGCCGGGTGGACTCACGGAGGTGCGGTCATGAGCGACACGCCCGCGATCGACGAGACCTCCGACGGTGACGAGGACGGCACTTCCGGGGGACAAGAACTGCTGGCGGAATTGGCCGACGACTTCGCCGGTTACTACCGCCGGGGGGAGCACCCGTCCGTCGAGGAGTACGCGAACAAGCACCCCGCCGTGGCGGATCAGATCCGCGAGCTGTTCCCCGCCATGCTGCTGATGGAGCGGCAATGCGCGCCCGACCCTGTCGGACTGGGCCCGACCCTCGACGCCGCGCCAGTGTCGGAGCGGGCCGGGGCCACGGTCGGGCGGTACAAGCTGCTAGAGCGCATCGGGGAGGGTGCGTTCGGCACCGTCTTCATGGCCGAGCAGACCCACCCGGTCCGCCGCAAGGTGGCGCTGAAGGTCATCAAGCCGGGGATGGACACGTGGCAGGTCATCGCCCGGTTCGAGGCCGAGCGGCAGGCCCTGGCGATGATGGACCACCCCAACATCGCCAAGGTGCTCGACGGCGGGGCGACCGACAGCGGCCGGCCCTACTTCGTGATGGAGCTGGTGCCCGGCGTGCCCATCACCGACTACTGCGACCGGCACAAGCTCCCCACCCGCGAGCGGCTGGGGCTGTTCGTGCAGGTCTGCCAGGCGGTGCAGCACGCCCACACCAAGGGGATCATCCACCGCGACATTAAGCCCAGCAACGTGCTGGTCATGGTGCGGGATGACCGGGCGGTGCCCAAGGTGATCGACTTCGGCGTCGCCAAGGCGGCGGGGCAGCAGCTGACCGAGCGGACGCTGTTCACGCACTTCGCGCAGATGGTGGGCACGCCGCTGTACATGAGCCCCGAGCAGGCGCAGATGGGCGGGCTGGACGTGGACACGCGCAGCGACGTGTACAGCCTGGGCGTGCTGCTGTACGAGCTGCTGACCGGCAGCACCCCGTTCGACCGCCAGCGCCTGGGCAAGGCAGCGCTGGACGAGGTGCGGCGGATCATCCGCGAGGAGGAGCCGCCCCGGCCGAGCACGCGGCTGAGCACGGCCGCGACGGCGCCGGCCCTGGCGGCGGGCCGGGGGCCGGAGCTGCGGCGGCTCAGCGGGCTGGTGCGGGGGGAGCTGGACTGGATCGTGATGAAGGCCTTGGAGAAGGACCGCGGCCGCCGCTACGAGACGGCCGTCGGGCTGGCGAAGGACGTGCAGCGTTACCTGGCCGACGAGCCGGTGGCCGCCTGCCCGCCGTCGGCCGCGTACAAGCTTCGCAAGTTCGCCCGGCGGAACCGGCCGGCGACGCTGACCGCGTCGGCCGTCACGGCGGCGCTGCTGCTGGCCGTGGTCGTGCTGGCCGTCAGCAACGTGCGGATCACCGGCGAAAGGAACCAAAAGGCAATGGCGCTGCGGGACCGGGAGGTCGCGCTGGCGGAAAAGGCCGGCGCCCTCCTGGCCGCCCGGTCGAGCGAAGGGGAGGCCAAGGACCAGTCGTTCCGGGCGCTGCGGAACGAGGCCCGCGCGCGCCGCTTCAGCCGCCAGATGGGCCAGCAGTTTGAAAGCCTTGCGGCGCTGGCCGAGGCCGCCCGCATCCGGCCCGACGAGGGACTTCGCGACGACGCCGTTGCCGCCATGGCCCTGCCCGACGTTCGTTTCGGCCCGGGTATGCGGGCCGGGGCGGACATCGGGGTTTTCGACGGGGCCTACCGCCTCTGTGCCCGGGGCGACGCGCGAGGCGTCGTCAGCATTCGCAGCGTGCCCGACGATCGCGAAATCGGCCAGGTCAAGGCGGGGCGGCGACATAAGCACCTGTTGCTCAGCGGTGACGGGAAGTTCCTCGCCCACCTCGACGAGGCCGACACGTTGCGGGTCTGGCGCATTGCCGACGGAACACCGGTGCTCCGCGATGGCGTGCCGAAGTGCAGCGGCCTCGCCTTCAGTCCGGACGGCCGGCAACTGGCGGTCGCCGTGGAGGGCTCAATCCTCCGCTTCGACCTCGCAACGGGCCGCGAGATCAACCGCTGGCGCGCGCACGCCAAACCCCACACGGTGGCTTTCCACCCGGACAGCCGCCAACTGGCCGTCGGTTACTCCGATGCGGAGGTTGCTTCCGTTTACGACGTGGCCGACGGACGGCACGTCACGGACCTGCCGGTGGGGCACGTCGCCGGGCAGGTCGTGGCGTGGCATCCCGACGGTAAACGCCTGGCGATTTCCGGCGACGACCCGCGCATTCAGATCTGGGACGTGGCCGCCAAACGTCAGTTGGCGACCCTGGTTGGCCACGCGCAGCAGGTCACCGGGCTGAGCTTCCACCCGGACGGCGAATTGCTCGCCTCGAGCTCCTGGGAGGGTGTCCATCGGCTGTGGCACGCCGCCTCGGGACGACAACTGATGCAGTTGCCCATTGCGATGCACGCGCGATTCAGTCGGGACGGCCGATGGCTGGGCGTCGCTTTTCCGCACGGCGGGCAGTGGCAGCTCGTGAAGGTAATCCCCGCCCGTGAATACCGCACGCTCGTCAGCAGCTTGGGCGCCGGTCAGGGCGACTACTACGAGGGGGACATCAGCCCCGACGGCCGCCTGCTGGCGTTGGGCATGGCGGACGGCGTCCGCCTCTGGGACCTCCACGGCAGCCGGGAAGTCGCGTTCCTGCCGATCGGACTGACTTGGCAGGCCCACTTCCAGCCGGGCGGCGACGGGCTGCTCACCTGTGGCCCCAGTGGACTGCGCCTCTGGCCCATTCGCGACGGCGGGCAGGGCGCCGACGGGTTGCGCTTGGGTCCCCCGCAGAGCCTCTCGCTCCCCGTCGTGCCGTGGCGCGTCTCGCGCACCCGGGACGGCCGCACGCTCGCCGTCGTCAGCGAGCCCGGGGGAGCCGCGCTGCTCCTGGACCTGGCCACCAAAGCCGTCCGAACCCCACTGCTCGCACACCCGGCGGGCAGCTACGTGGCGCTCAGCCCCGACGTCCGGTGGATGGCGACTGGCGGGTGGCACTCGGGAGTGGTACGGCTCTGGCGCACCCGGGACGGGAAGATGATCCACGAATGGGCCTCGCACCAAACGAACGTCTTCTTCACACCCGACGGCCGGACGCTGATCCTCGCCCTGACCAACGAGTTCAGCTTCTGGGACGTGGAGACCTTGAGATTGAGCCGCCGGGTGCGCCGCGACGTCCCCGCCTTTCCCGGTCACGTAGCCTTCTCGCCGGACGGGCGGCTGATGGCGATGGAGATGGCGCCGGGCGTGACCCACCTGAAAGACGTCGCGACGGCCCGTACGGTCGCCAAGCTCGAGGACCCGGGCGGCGACCGAACCACCTGGATGGGCTTTACGCCCGACGGCACGCGGCTGGTCGCGGTGGCACGCTACGCCAACGCCGTTCACGTCTGGGACCTGCGGCTCATTCGTATCCGCCTGAAGTCGATGGACCTCGATTGGCACTGGCCCGAGTTCGCGCCCGCGAGCGAGGCTGACAAACC
>CADCTO010000537.1 GCA_902805585.1 uncultured Armatimonadota bacterium
CAGCTCCTGCTTGCTCTGCTGCCTCACTCGCATGGCCTCGTCTCCGAAAGTCACATCAGTTGTGAGGCAACGATCCCTCCCACGCTCACATTAGTTATGAGGCAACGCGGCACCCGTGTTGCGTCAAATCGGAATGTGACTTTCGAGGTATCGTTGCGTCAGAACTCGATGTGACTGTGGTGGCATGTCGGTTGTCGGTGTGCCATCGCGGTGCGCGTCAGCCGGCCTGTCGAAGCATGGCCACGGCTGCGTTCACGTTTTCGTCGTTCTCCAGGTCGCAGACCGCGTTTGCCCGTTTCTGCAGACGCCCCAACTGCTCGACGGCGGCGGCCAGTTGGCGGCGCAGCTCCAGCGGGCCGCAGGCGGCGTACGCATCGGCGAGCGCCTGCCGCTGCGCCGGGTCCCGGTCGAGCATGCCGCTAGCGAGCAGGCGGCGGTAGGGCGTCTGCGCGGCGTCGTAGGTCTTCTTGGTCTTGCCGGTCGCGTCGTCGCGCGTCTTGGCGATGAGCTTGAGCGACGGCTGCCAGAAGTTGGTCCACACCCGCAGCAGCCCATAGACGCGGTTGAGCTGGTCGAGCGCCTCGTGCGAGTCGTACCGGGCGTAGCCCACCAGCTTGCGGACCACGCTCCAGTTCTTTTGCTCGACGTGCGCCTGGTCGTTCTTCCAGTAGGGGCGGCCGCGGGTAAAGGTGATCTGCTCCTGGGCGCAGTAGCGCACCAGATGCGCATTGAGAAACTCAGACCCGTTGTCGGAGTCGATGCCCAGTAGCGGGAAGGGCAGTCGCGCGCGGATGGCCTGCAGCCCCTCGAACACGGCGCGCTGGCTCTTGCCCCACACGGCGACGCACTCGGTCCAGCCGGTCGCCACGTCGGTCACGTCGAGGGTGTTCAGATAGAAGCCTTCCGTGGACGTGCCGCAGTGCGCCACCAGGTCAATCTCCAGGAAACCGGGGCGCTGGTCCTCCCACCGCGTGTAGGTCTGGATGGGCACCTGGCTCTTGAGCAGCATACCCGGCTTCGTGGTGCCCAGCCCGTGCCAGTTCCGCGGGTCGCGCTGCAAGCGGAACAGCCGCAGCCGGCGGTCGATGGTGCGCGCGCTCATCGCCAATAGCCTGGCCCGGTCTCTGGGAGACAGGCGCAGCACGCCCTCCGCCTCGAGCGCCGGCACCAGCTCGCCCAGGAAGGGCGCCAGTGGCTTCCCGCACAGCCAGGTGCTGGCCTCCGCCGCCACGCGCAGCGCGCCCACCACCACCGACGAGTAGACCCGCGGCCGACCCGGTGACCGTGCCCCCCGTGTCCCCGCTTGCCC
>CADCTO010000538.1 GCA_902805585.1 uncultured Armatimonadota bacterium
GGGGCCGCCGTTGCGCACGTTGTACGGGTGCTTCTTCCAGCTGATCCAGGTGAAGAAAGTGTCGAACGGCGTCAGCAGGATGCGCATCCCCACCCGCTCGCACAGGGCGAACAGGTCGTCCCAGAGCCGCACCATGTTGGGCTGGAAGACGCCGGCCGGGCGCTCGATGTAGCGGTGCTCGCGGTGGGCGTACTCCAGCATCAGCCGCAGCACCGTGACGCCGTGCGCGCGCAGGTAGCGAAGGTGCGCCTCCACCCCGGCGAGGTCCCTGCGCCGGAAAAGGCCGTCCAGCTCGGGCCACGAGACGGCATCGTTCTGCCCGATGGGCGTCCACGGCTCGCCGTCCTCCGTCACGAAGTACGGCGCGTCCGCCGCCACCTGGATCCAGGGGAGGGACGCGCCCGTGGGTCCGGGGCGGGCCTGCCGTAAGGCGCCCGCGCCCGGTACCTGTGTCTCCGCTATCGCCATCCGCGCGCTTCTCTGCCGGTGATCGCCACGATTCAGCGGTTGGGCTTGCTGGCGCGCGTGCCCGGCCCCGGCTGGCTGCCCGGGGCGAAGCCGCCTCGGTTGTAGCCCGCGTACGAGTGCTCCTGCGGCTGCTGGCGGCGCAGCTGGTCGTTGTAGTTGCCGCCGATCTCGCGGGCGCCGGGGGCCCAGCCGTAGTTGCGGTCGTAGCCGTGGCCGGTGCGGAAGGCCACGCTGTTGCGGTTGTACTGCTGCAGATACTGGTTGTCGTAGCGCACGCCGCCGTTGTAGGCGTCGCCGCGCATGGGCGCGTCGTAGCCGCGGATGCCGTTCAGCGGGCGCCCCTGCGCGCCGTGCGGCTGCCGGTCGAACGGGTCCTGGAACCACCCTTCGCGGTTGAAGCCGCCCGGCTGCTGCCCGTAGCGCCCCTGGTAGCCGCCCCACCCGCCCAGCTCCTGCGAGTGCTCGCGGCGGTAGTGGCCGTACGCGCCCTGCCAGTTGCCTTCCTGCTCGCGCATCCCGTGGTACTGCCCGTCGTCCCAGTTGGGGTCCATCGGGTGCGGGCGTCCCCAGTCGGGCCGCAGCGAGTTCTGCTGGATTCCCTTGTATTCGCTGTTGTCGTACCTGTTGCGCGCCATTGCCGCCTCCTCGCGTCCGTCGTGTTTCCACACCATGTCCGATGTTTGCGTCCCCAGGCTTAGCAAGATCCCTTCCGCTTCCGGAATACGGCGGCGGCGGGGGCGGCGCTCACCCCGGGTGGAGGTGGATGAGGAGGAGAAGCATGGCGCAGACGGGTGCCCGGGTTTTCGGGATCGGGGTCCTGCTGTTCGGCGTGCTGGG
>CADCTO010000539.1 GCA_902805585.1 uncultured Armatimonadota bacterium
GAAAGCAGCGTGCCCCTGAGACTTACTCTGGCCAACCGCCGCCTACCAAGGAGCTGCCGATGTTCGCTCGCTTCTTGTGCCGCATCGTCCGCAGCGCTCGTGTCGGAATGCCGGCGCTCACTCGCCGTCTTGCCGCTCTGACGAGACCCGCCGCGCTCGCGCTCATCGCCGGGACCCTCGCCGATCTGACGCGCAGCAAGCCCCAATTGGTCGCCGAGAATGCGTTGCTGCGGCAGCAGCTCCTCGTCCTGCGGCGCGGCGTCAGGCGGCCCCGCTGCACGTCGGGCGATCGCGCGCTGCTCGTGCTCCTCGCTGGCCGCGTCCGTACCTGGCGGCAGGCGTTGCTGATCGTGCAGCCCGAGACGCTCCTGCGCTGGCACCGGGAGCTATTCCGCCGCTTCTGGAGGCGGAAGTCGCGGGCGCGGCCCGGGGCCAGGCGAGCATCCGTGTCGGACGAAACGGTTGCCTTGATCCGCGAGATGGCGGTGGCGAATCGGCTATGGGGCGCGGAACGCATCCGGGGCGAGCTGTTGAAGCTGGATATCCGCGTGGCCAAGTGGACCGTGCAGAAGTACATGCGCGGCACCCGTCCGCCGCGACGCACGGGGCAGCCGTGGTCGACCTTCCTGCGCAATCACGCCCACGAGATCTGGGCCTGCGACTTCCTGCCCACTATCGACATCTTCTTTCGGCCCGTCTACGCGTTCTTCGTGATCGCCCTGGACTCGCGCCGCGTCGTCCACGTCGGCGTGACCCGCCACCCGACGGATGCCTGGGTCACGCAGCAGCTGCGCGAGGCCACGCCCTTCGGCCAGCGCCCCCGCTACCTCATCCGCGACCGCGACAGCAAGTATGGTCCGGCCTTCACGCGCGTCGCCGCCGCGACCGGCATCGCGGAGCTGCGCACGGCCTACCGCGCGCCCAGGCAGAACGGGACCTGCGAGCGGTTCCTCGGGAGCGTGCGGCGCGAGTGCCTCGATCACCTCCTGATCCTGGGCGAGGCCCACCTGCGCCGGGTGCTGCGCGAGTATGTGACCTACTTCAACACCGCCCGGCCACATCAGGGCCTGGAGCAGCGGATCCCCGAGCCAGGAGCGGTGCACGCACGTCGAGCGGAGGCTGGGGGGCCAGTGCGGGCCGTGCCGGTGTTGGGCGGACTCCATCACACGTACCTGCGAGCGGCGTGAACCGCGGTCACGAGCCGACGGATGAGACAACCAGCCACGACAGCTGGGGGCGCAGGCGCGCTTGCGCGCGAGCCAGCGCGCCAGCAACTCGGCCACCGTCAAGTCCAGACGAGGACT
>CADCTO010000540.1 GCA_902805585.1 uncultured Armatimonadota bacterium
GACGGCGCCGGCGAGTCCGAGCAGTTCCGGGAGGAGCATTACCGAGCACATGACCGATTGTGGAGCGGGAGAGCGAACTCAGTCCTGGTGGATATCGTCGGGTCCCTAAGCAGATAGCCGGGGTTGGTGTAGACTTTATGTATGCTACGCGTATCCGTGTCCCCAGCCGAGCACGAGGCGGTGCAGGCGCTGCGCCGCGACCGAAGCTTGACCCCACACGAACGGGACTGGGTGGAAATCATCCTCTTGTCGGCGGCGGGCTGGAGTCCGCCGCGGATCGCTGCCCATTTGCGCTGCCATCCCGAAACGGTGCGCCGGCTGCTCAAGCGGTTCTGGCAGGACGGCCTCACCGCCCTCCGCCAGCGCCGCAGCGGCCCACCACCCGATACCGCCCGCCGCCAGCAGGTGACGGCGGCGCTGGACGGCTTGCTCGGCCACGACCGCACCTGGACCGCGCGGCACCTGAGCGCCGCCCTGGCCGAGCAGGGCATCAGCTTGAGCACCCGCCAGACGCGCCGGTACCTCGCTGGGATGCGCGCTCGCTGGCGGCGCTCCGCTCGCACGCTGAAGCACAAGCAGGACCCGGTGCGCGCCGCCCACGCGGCGCACACGTTGGCGGCGTTCAAAAAAAAGCGCAGGCCGGCACGCTCCGCCTCGTCTTCGTCGATGAGTGTGGCTTCGCCCCCAGCCAGCCGGTGAACTACACCTGGGTGCGCGCCGGGGACCGCAAGCGCATCCCCTACGAGAATCCGCAGGGGCGACGGCTGAACGTGCTGGCGGCGCTGGTCCCCGACGGCCCCTATGCCGCGCTCTATTGGGTGCCGTTTGCCGGCACGTTCCGTGCCGACCACATCGTGCGCCTCTGTGAGGAGTTGCCACCGGTGCCGGTGCCCACCGTCCTGGTGCTGGACAACGCCTCGATCCACATCAGCACTGAGGTCAAGGCGGCCCGGCCCGCGCTGCGCGTCCGCCGCACCTTCCTCTATTACCTACCGCCCTACTCGCCCGAACGCAACGACATCGAGCGCCTCTTCCGCACCGTCAAGTACGATGACCTGCCCGAACGGCGCTATCCATCCATCCCGCTGCTGGACGCCGCCGTCCAGCACGCGTTCACCACTGCCGAGGAGCGACTCTTGGCCAACCATGCCTGCCTCACCCAACCTCTACAGCAACCACGGCGAGCTGCTTAGCGGCCCGGTGGATGTGGCGATTGTCACAGCGCTGCCGGTTGAGCGAGAAGCCGTCCTCCGGCATCTGGATCGGTACGCGCGCGTGGACGGGCCCGGTGAACCTTATCCCT
>CADCTO010000541.1 GCA_902805585.1 uncultured Armatimonadota bacterium
TGCCCCGTCGGTGTGATAGAAGCCCCTTGCGGTAGCCACCGACCCGGTTCAGAACTCGGCGTAGCCGGGGGTGCGCGGGAACGGGATGACGTCGCGGATGTTTTTCATGCCGGTCAGGTACATCAGCATCCGCTCCAGGCCGAGCCCGAAGCCGGCGTGCGGGGCGGTGCCGTACTTTCGAAGCTCCAGGTACCACCAATAGTGTTCTTCGGGCAGGCCCTGCGCGCGGATCTTGTCCCGCAGCACGTCGTGGCGCTCCTCGCGCTGCGACCCGCCGATGATCTCGCCGATGCGCGGGGCGAGCACGTCCATGGCGCGCACGGTCTTCTCGTCGTCGTTCAGGCGCATGTAGAACGCCTTGATCTCGCGCGGGTAGTCCGTCACGATGACCGGCTTTTTGAACGTCTCCTCGGTCAGATACCGCTCGTGCTCGGCCTGCAGGTCCACGCCCCAGCGGACGGGGAACTCCCAGTCGCGCCCGGACTGCTCCAGAATCCGGATGGCCTCGGTGTAGGAGACGTGCCCGAAATCGCTGCCGGCGACGTGCTCCAGCGTTTCGAGCACCGTGTTGTCGATGCGCTTGTTGAAGAACTCCAGGTCGGCGGCGCACTGGTCGAGGACGTGCGCGATGATGTACTTGAGGAACGCTTCGGCCAGCTTGCGGTTGCCGTCCAGATCGCAGAACGCCATCTCGGGCTCGATCATCCAGAACTCGGCCAGGTGGCGGGGCGTGTTGGAGTTCTCGGCCCGGAACGTCGGCCCGAAGGTGTAGACGTTGGAAAAGGCGAGCGCGAAGATCTCGGCCTCCAACTGGCCGCTGACGGTCAGGCTCGCCTTCTTGCCGAAGAAGTCCTGCGCGTGGTCGATGCCGCCCTGCGGCGTGCGCGGCAGGTTCATCAGGTCCAGCGTGCTCACGCCGAACATCGCGCCCGCCCCCTCGGCGTCCGACGTGGTGATGATCGGCGTCGTGACGTACAGGAAACCGCGCTCCTGGAAGAACTTGTGGACGGCGAACGAGAGGGCGTTGCGGACGCGGAAGACCGCCCCGAAGGTGTTCGAGCGCGTGCGCAGGTGGGCGATCTCGCGCAAAAACTCCATCGTGTGCCCCTTCTTCTGGAGGGGATACGTGGCCGGGTCGGCGGCACCGTAGACGTGGATGCCCGTCGCCTTCAGCTCGACGGCCTGTCCCGAACCCGGCGAATCCACCAGCGCGCCGCTCACGCGCAGGCACGCGCCGGTCGTCGCCTGGGAAAGCGCCTCCTCGGGGATCGTCCCGGCGTCAACGACGACCTGGAGGTCCTGGAACGCGGAGCCGTCGTTGAGCTGGATGAAGGAGACGCCTTTGCTGTCGCGCCGGGTCTTGACCCAGCCGTACGCCTCGACGGGGGTTCCTACGGGCTTGTTGAAAATGTCGCGGATGTATCCGCCCGGTTCGATCATGGTTCCGCCTTGCGAACGTCTTTGCGGCTACCATTCGGCGGCGGGAAGACCAAGTCCTGCGGAAGCCCGCCGGGCTTAACGGGCGGGGTCCGCGGCCTGCGCCATGATGCGGGCGCGGGTTTCCGAGGAGACGGCGATGCGGAAGCCGCGCGTGGAGCGGTCTTCTTCGAGGGAGCGTCCCAGGAGCGGGACGGCGTCGGTCGTCACGTCCATCTCCCAGGTGGCGGTGCCGTGCTCCCACGAGCGGCGGCTGACCCGGCGCACGCCGGGCAGGGTGCGCAGGGCGTCGTGCAGCCGGCCGACATCTGCGACGCGGGTCAGGCCGGCGACCACGAGCGTGACCGGCTGCGAGGCCTGCGCGGGCAGGAGCATCAGGGCTTCCGCGAGGCGCGGGGCGACTGCGCTCGCCGCCTTCTCGCCCCCGACGGTGCGCGCCGTCGTGGCCTCGATGTGGGGAGCGACGTTTGAGGCGGAAAAAGCGGCGACGACCTCTTCGGTGTCGGCGCGGACGGCGCGCACCGTCATCTCGGCACGGACGGAGTGGAGCGTCATCGCGCCGGCGGCCGTTTCGAGCGGCGTCTCGGCGACCGTCGTGAACCTGGGCATGATCTGGACGAGCAGGTCCACGTCATCCGCACGGGTCACGACCACGAAACCGGCGTCGCCCAGCGTCCGCTCCAGCAACGCGACGCACGCGGCAACGTCCTCATCCCCTTCCGGCGCCACACGCACCCGCCAGGCCCGCGTCAGGCCGAGCGCCTTCAGCCTCCGGGCGAGCGGCCGCAGCGACACCAGCGCGCGGACGGTCACTCGCACCTCGCCGCGCTCCACCCGCTCGCCGACGATCTCCTTGAGCGTGGCGAACCCTTCGGCGCGCGTCGTCACCTCGTCCTGGAGCAGGCGGTAGTTGCTCGTGAGCGTGTGCGCAGAGACCAGGACGCCGGTGGCCTGCTCGACGGCCGAACGGAGCGCCTGCGCCACCGCCGCTTCCCGCGCACCCGGCACGCCTCCCGTCCCGATCGCCGCGCGCCCTTCGGCCACGATCTCGCGCGTCTCCGGCGGCGTGACCGTGGCGTTGGGTCCGGATGGCGCCCCCTGAATCCGCAGGGGCGCGAGGACGCAAAGCACGAGGAGGAGCGCCCTGATCGCCCGGGCCTCCCGTGCCCCCTTACCCGGAACCCGTTGGACAAAAGGCTGTTTCACCGCCCCACCCCCTGCCCGACGGCTACCAGGGCGCGCAGGTCGGCGGGCATGCCCGGGTCGAACGTCGCGTCGCAGGTGCGGGGGCGGACGCGGGTGACGACAAGGCCCACGGTCCGATTGTCCGGCAGCCGCACTTGCAGCGTGTCATCCACGCGCAAACCGTCGGAAGCGCCAAGGCCGATCAGCAGCACGTCGCCGTCCACGTCGAGGATGCGGCCGCCCGAATCGGCGGCGGCCGCCGGTGGCGCTTCCGGCGGTACCATGGGCGCCGGTTCGGAGGCGGAGGCGGTGTCCGCCCCGCCCGCCGCCGAGGGCAGGAGCGCCGTGCTGCGCAGCGCCTGCACGCCCCGGGCGACCGCGGACTCGGCGACGCGGGCGACGAAGGCGTCCGAGGGGCGGGGGGATGCTTCGGGGTGGGCCGCGGGCAGCGGCAACGAACCCTCGCCCGCCGACGTCACGGCCGCGGTCTTGAACACGGAGGCGTCGCTCCCCGAGGCAGAGAACGGCGCCTCCCACAGCACCAGGCCGTCGGCGAGATCGACCAGACGCAGGCTCCCGGACACGGCAGCCGTTTGGCGCGCGACGAGGCTCTGCTTCCAGGAAATCTCGCGGTTCCGGTAACGGCGCTCGTACTCGTCCACCCACTGCTGCCAGCGGGGCAGCGTGACGTTATAGTAGCGGTTAAGCGCCTGTTTGTACTCGTGATCCGTCATGACGCCCACGACGCTGCGCAGGGCGGTCTCCGCAGGGAACCAGGCCGGCGACTCGAATACCGCGTCCGGCCACGACGGCAGGACGCGCAGCCGGGACGGCTCGGGGGGGCGCGCGGGCGGCTTCGGCATCGGGGGCGTCAGGCGCTCGTTCGACGGAGCGTATTGCACGCTGCCCTGCGCGTCGGTGACCTCGACGATCAAAAGCGCGTCCGCGGCGGCGAGCTGGCGCACCCGGTCGCGGTCGCCGGCACGGGTGATGCCGGCCTGGCCGAGCGCGATCTCGCTCAGCACTTCGGACAGGCCCGCCCGCTCCAACACCTCGAACGCCTGCAGGGCGCGCACCTGCGTGGCGGCAAGGCTCGCCACCCGCCGCGCCAGGTCCGGCCCGCCCGCGCCGTTCTTGAGGCCCGCGACGGCGATGCGGCGGACCGCGCGCAGGTCGGGGGCCGAGGCGACGACGGACGGTGCCTCCGGGGCGGTGCGCAGGTCGGGGTAGCGGCGCAGCGCTTCGGCCACCAGGTCGGGGTTCGGGGCCGAGATGACGATGCGGACGCCGCCGTTCCCCTTGGGCGTGCGCCAGACGACGGTCTCGCTCGGCCCCGCCGCGCGTGCGGCGATCAGCCCCGCGACGGCGGGCGGCAGCGCCGCCGGGCCGGGCGCCGCCGAGCGGTCCACCAGCAGCAGTTCGTCGGCGTGGGCTATCCGGGGCGCGGACGCTTCGTAGCGTTCGAGGGGCAGCAGGTGCGGGAGCGCCGTCTTCCTGCGGCGGTTTGCCGTCACGTACCACTCCGCGACGCCGACCAGACTCGGTCCGACGGGGACGACGGCGATGGAGCGGACGCTCTGGCGCAGCGGCAGCCGAGGCGGCTCGCGCAGCGACCGGAACTGGGCGACCGCGCGCCGAAGCCAGGCGGCGTCCGGGGCCGAGATGGTCACGTCGT
>CADCTO010000542.1 GCA_902805585.1 uncultured Armatimonadota bacterium
AGTGACGCCCATCGTTGGTCACGCCCATCATCGCGCGAGCGCGACGCGAGTGGTCGAGCCGTATCTGAGAACTGTTCCACTTCTAAGCGGGTCTTTCGCGGATTGTACGCCGGGCGAAGGTGCCTAGGCCCCGTTAGCGTCTGAGCCAGTCCATGCTGGCGGCGAGGCAGAGCACGCCCATGAAGGAGCGGGCGGTCTTCTCGTAGCGGGTGGCGACGGCGCGCCACTCCTTCAGCCTGCCCCAGAGACGCTCGACCCGGTTGCGGTTCGCGTAGGCCCAGGCCGGGCAGGCCACGGGCGCCTCGTTGCGCCTGGCCGGGATCGCCGGGCGTGCCCCCACGTTCCAGACGTGCTCGCGGAAGGCGTGGCTGGCGTAGCCCCGGTCGGCCACGACCCAGCGCGGCACGCGCGGCAGCCGGGCGAGCAGCGGGACGGCGTGGGGCAGCTCGTGCGCCTGCCCCGGCGCGAGGCGGAAGGCGACGGCGCGCCCCGACCCGTCCGCGATCACGACGGCCTTGGTGCCATAGCCGCCGCGAGATCGGCCAAGCGCCTCACGAGCATCACGCTGCGCTCCAGGCCCCCCTTTTTGGACGCCCCCGCCGCCTTGGCGTGCGCCCGGATCGAGGTGCCGTCGAGGAACGCCATGCCGAGCTGCACGCCACGCTCCTGCGCCGCGTCGAGCAGGCGGTCCCAGACCCCGAGCCGGGCCCAGCGGATGAAGGTCTGCGCCGCCTTCCACCAGGGGCCGAGCTCGGCAGGGATGGCCCGCCACTTCGCCCCGTTCGCGCAACGCCAGACGATCGCCTCGACCGTGCGCCGCAGGTCCGAGGGCGGCACCTTCGCGTGCGGACGGCAGGCCTCGACCAGGGGCTCCAGCACGGCCCATTGCGCGTCCGTCAGCACCACCATGCCCCAGCCCTCCGCCCCTCGGGCCGAGGTGGGGCCGGAACTCAGACGCTAACAGGGCTTAGTTTCCCCGGTCTCGCCCGTCCCCGTCGTCCCCGCAGGGACCTCTTCCTCCCGCCCGGGAGGAACCGCGGACTTCCGCTGTGCCGTGCCGCCGCCGGTCAGGCGGCCTTGGACCAGCGGAAGTCGATCTCGTCGCGCCACATGCGGTGCAGGACGATGGCCAGCTTGCGGGCCACGGCGACCACCGCCTTCTGCATGCCGCGGCGCTTCGCGACCGCCATGCCCCAGGCCTTCAACGGGCTCCAGCGGATCCGCGGGTTGGTGAGCAGCACCAGCCCCGCCTCGAACAGCGACGCGCGCAGCATGGCGTCGCCGCACCGGGAGATGCGGCCGACGCGCGCCGTCTCGCCGGACTGGTACAGCCGCGGCGTCAGCCCGTAATGGGCGCCGACGCATTTCGACCGGTCGAAGCGGCCGGGGTTGTCGACGCAGGCCCGGTAGGTCAGCGCCACCACCGGGCCGACGCCGGGCGCGGTCATCAGCCGGCGGCAGACCGGGTCGTCGCGGACGAGGTCGAGCAGCATCTTGTGCAGCTTGGCGAGCTGGAGCCGCAGCATCGCGCGCGCCTCGAGCAGCGGCCCGACCACGGCGGCGACGAAGGGCTCGCCCGCGGCCAGCTCGCGGACGCGCCGGTCGAAGCCGGCGGCGCCTACCACGCCCACCTTCAGGCCGAAGTTGCGAAGCGAGCCGCGCAGGTCGTTCTCCAAGTCCTGGACCTTGCGCTGGAGCAGCTTGCGCGAGGTGAGCAGGAGCCGCCGTCGCTGGCTCGCCGGCGTCTTGACGTGCACCGGCTTGAACAGGCCGACGCGCATCATCTGGGCGATGCCGTGGGCGTCGTTCCGGTCGGTCTTGTTGATCCTGGCCGACAGCGCGGCGTGCATGTGCCGGGTCTCGACGCAGACCGCGGGCAGCCCCGCCTCGACCAGGCCGGCGTAGAGCCAGGGCGACATCGCCCCCGCCTCGAGCCCGACCCGGCCGAAGCGGATCCCGCGACCGAGCAGCCAGGACACGATGGCCGCCGGCTCGCTCTCGACCGTGGTGCGCGCGACGACGCCGCCCTGCTCGTCGACGACGCAGATGGCGGTCTCCTTCACGGAGACGTCGAGCCCGACGAAGTGCTGCATGGTGGCCTCCCTGTGCCGGTTGGAACGGGGCGACCATCATGCCGCAGCTGAGCGGCGGAAACGGCGCCCCGAATACCCCATCTAGGCCCCGCGCGCCGGCGCGCCTGCGTCGAGCACATCGTGCACACGATGGGAGTGCCCGAGCGCCGCGCCTGCGCGGCGCTCGGCCAGCACCGCTCGACGCAGCGCAAGGCGCCGCGGGGCCGCGACGACGAGGAGAGGCTGACCGCCGACACCATCGAGCTGGCGCGGCGGTACGGCCGCTACGGCTACCGCAAGGTCGCCGCCCTGCTGCGGTCCACGGCGGGCTGGGTCGTGAACGACAAGCGGGTGGAGCGGATCTGGCGGCGCGAAGGGCTGAAGGTGCCGCCGCGCCAGCCCAAGCGCGGGCGGCTGTGGCTGGCCGACGGCTCCTGCGTCCGGCTGCGGCCCGAGCGGCCGAACCACGTCTGGAGCTACGACTTCGTCGAGGACCGCACCCACGACGGGCGCAAGTTCAGGCTGCTCAACGTCATCGACGAGTTCACCCACGAGTGCCTGGCCATCCGGGTCGGGCGCAAGCTGAAGGCGGCGGACGTCATCGACGTGCTGTCCGACCTGTTCATCCTGCGCGGCGTGCCCGCGCACATCCGCTCGGACAACGGCCCCGAGTTCGTGGCCAAGGCGGTGCAGAAGTGGATCGCCGCCGTGGGCGCCAAGACGGCCTACATCGCGCCCGGCAGCCCGTGGGAAAACGGGTACGTGGAGAGCTTCAATGCCCGGCTTCGGGATGAACTGCTCCACGGCGAAATCTTCTACTCGCTTCGGGAGGCCCAGGTCGTGATCGAAAGTTGGCGGCGGCATTACAACACCATCCGTCCACACGCGTCGCTCGGCTTCCGGCCGCCCGCACCGGAGGTGATCCTACCGGCCTTCGCCGCCTGGTCCGCGGCGCTACGCCGACCGGTCTCGCCGACCTTGCAGACCGTGGCGCCCAAACCGACGCTGAACTAACATTCGCCGCGGACCACCCGATGGGGGCCGGTCAAAGCTCGGCTTTCCCCCGCCCTTCGGCGGGACACAACGCCTCGCGCGCCTCGTCGGCCGGAAGAGGGCGCTCGCGATGATCCTCTCGGGCGCCCCGATCCCGGCGGATGAGGCGCTGGGCATCGGGCTCGTCAACCGCGTGGTTGCCCCCGGCAGGCTCATGGATGCCGCGATGGAGATGGCCGCGGACATCACGGCACACTCGCCCCTCGCCGTCGCGGCGAGTCTTGCGGCGGTGACGCGGGGCCTGACCCTCTCCATCGCCGAGGGGCTCGCCGTCGAGGCTGCGGCCTTTGCCAGCGTCCTGCACACCGCCGACCTGCGTGAAGGCATTGCCGCCTTCCGCGAGCGGCGCCCACCACAGTTCTGCGGACGGTGACAGCCATGGACGGCGATCCGACGCTGCACCTGATGACATCGGTGCCGCGCCCGGCGGCCCGACGGAAGGACGGACGAGGACCGGTCGAGGAGGCCCTCCGCATTCTGTCCGTCTGGATCGAACGCGCGCGGCAGCGACGCTGCCTCGCCGGGTTGTCCGATCGATCCCTGAAGGACATCGGCATCAGCCGCTGCGACGCGCTGCACGAGGCGCGGAAGCCTTTCTGGCGCAGGTAGGAGGTATCCATGCCGAACGAGTATGCGCTGATCGGCCTCGTCCACCTCGTGGCGCGAGACAAACGCATGACGCATGCCGACGGCGTCCCGCTACTTCTGGCAGCCGAGCACACCGCTGCGCGCAGGACGCGCGCGCGCGTCCTGCGCGTCGTCGCGCGTCGCGCCGTCAGGCGGATTGCGCGTCTGTTGCGCCTGTGGCGTCGCCGCATGGCCGAGTCCGACGAGCTGAGGGCGATGTCGGACCGTGAGCTGCGGGACTTCGGAATAAGCCGATACGACGTGGAGCATGAGGCGAAGAAGGCGTTCTGGAGGGCCTCCCGGGAGCATTGGTGACGACGAAGAGGGAGTGCTGATCGCCAGCGCAGGCTGTTCACGCGTCAAGAGCGCGCCTGCAGCGATTGAGCATCCGCCCGGGGTAGCGTCCCCGGAGGTGGTGGGAATTCCGGAGTTGTCCGGGGTGTAGGGCTGGGGTGGCCATCGGACCTGGCGGCTAGGGTGGAGTTGCGACGCTGCGGGTCCTGCCCTTCGCGGACGCGGTCGCGCA
>CADCTO010000543.1 GCA_902805585.1 uncultured Armatimonadota bacterium
TCTTGGCGGGGACGCTGCCAACCTATCCGCCACGTCCGCTTCGTCACCCAGCCCCGTTCAGACCCTCATCCCATTGGCCAAAGTCGAGCTGATACCGGCGCGCTGAGGCTCTGACTCGATCAGGGTTTCCGCGCGGCTCTGAGCATGATTCCGTGCTGTCTCTGGTTTGGGAGACAGCAATGGCGGCACGCGGGCTGGCGATCAGGGCGGACGTGGCGAGCGCGCCGGAGTTGCGGCGGTTGGCCAAGAAGGAGCCGCGTCGCAGAACGGCGCAGCGCATGTTGGCCCTCGCCAACGCGCTGGAGGGCATGAGCCGGGCCGAGGCGGCGCGAGCCGCCGGGATCGAGCGGCAGGCGCTGCGGGACGCGGTGGTGCGCTTCAACGCCGAGGGGCTCGCGGGATTGGTGGACCGCCCCTATGGGCGTCGGCCTGAGCGTCTCACAGAGGGTGAGCAGGCGGTGCTGGTCAACCGTATCCTGCGCGGCCCTGATCCGGAGAAGGGCGAGCCCTCAAGCTGGACGCTGCCGGACCTGTGTCGCTTCATCGAGGCCCGGTTCGGCAAGACCATGCTCCCGCAATCCATGTCGCGGGTGCTGCGCCGCCTCGGACTGTCGCGCCAGAAGGCCCGCCCTGTTCATCCTCAGCGGGACGCCCGTGCCGCCGAGGCTTTCGCCAAAAGGGGCTCGCCCGCGCCGTGACCGCCGCCGCCGAGGCACACCCCGACAAGCAGGTCGCCCTTTGGTTCATGGACGAGGCCCGCGTGGGCGAGACAAGGCAGGACGGGCCATCGCTGGTGGGTGCGGGGCCAGCGCCCGCCGGGGCTCTGCGACCAGCGCTTCGCGTCCGCCTACATCTTCGCGGCCGTGCGGCCCGCCACCGGCGAGGACTTCGCGCTTGTCCTTCCCCGGGTCTGCACCGAGGCCATGGACCGCTTCCTCCTCGACTTCGCCGCGACTATCCCGGCCGACACGCATGCCGTCATGGTGCTCGATGGCGCAGGCTGGCACGACCAGCGCTCCGTCACGGTTCCGCCCAACGTGACCCTGGTGGAGCTGCCGCCCTATAGCCCGGAGCTGAACCCCGTTGAGCGCATCTGGCTCTACCTGCGCGAACGCTATCTCTCCCACCGCCTCCTGGCCGACTACGAAGCGGTCGTGGACGCCTGCTGCCGGGCCTGGAACGCCCTCACGGCCGAAGCCGGGCGCATCAAGTCCCTTTGCTCCTACCCCTACCTCGCAAAGGTCAGTTCATAAGCGCGGCGGTATAAGTACCCCGTCGTACCGTATCCGAA
>CADCTO010000544.1:0-3820 GCA_902805585.1 uncultured Armatimonadota bacterium
AACGAGCGGCGCCGGCCGGAACCGCCGCTGCAATGTCCGGGGGCGAACCGACGCCCGCCTGGTCCGGGGCGTGGCCGTGCCCGGCCTGCTACGAGCACGAGAAGAACGCCGCCCGCGCCCGCCACCGGGCGCCTCCGCACCCGGTCGCCGGGGACGGGATCCCCCGGTAGGCCCGGTTTTCGTCTGGGCACCTCGTCCGCGACGCCCTCCCGGTTTCCACGCCGGATGACATCCTGCTGTGCCGCCCCACCCGTATCAGAAATCGAGGGTTTTCGGGACACCCACGACGTCAACGGTTCGCCCCGCCGGTCGATCACGCTGCTGCAGGGCACGCTCGCCTTTTCCGTGCATGCGCCGACCGTGAAGCTGGCCGACCCCGGCGCGGCGATGGAGCGGGCACAGGAGTTGGGCACGTTGCGCGTGGACACCGAAGGGTACCAGAAGGCCGCCGCCGCCGCGTTCCGTGAGACGGGCGAACTGCTCCCCGGCGTGGAGGCCGTGCCCGAGCGCGAGACGTTCGCCGCCCGGTTCCCGAGGGAGGGAGGCGCCGGCGCCGAGTAGCACGGGCGGCCGGCAGAGGCCCCAGGCGATCCCCTCCGCCCCGGGGCCTTTTCTTCGCGAACTCGTTGCCTGTTTGTTGCCGCTTTTGGGTACGAAACGTGGTATGCCCGCCGCCGCAGAAATGGTGCCTTAAACGAGACGGGGTCGCCCCGGACTCGTATCGCCCGCCTGACGCGTGGTGGGGGCGCCGACGCTGACCGGCGCCTTCGCCGGCCGCGGGAGGTGTCACACGTCAGACGCCTGACACGAAGTCAGGCGACCTCAACCTGCTGGAGGTGTGAGATGCTCCGCTACTTCGTCGCGTGGAACTTCTGGCTCGCTTTCGCGCTCGTCCTGATGCTCGCCAAGGGCGACGCCCGTGTCGCCCCCACCTTCTACACGGTCTTCGGGGTCGGCTGGATCAGGCCCGAACTGTTCTGGGCCGTCGTCGCCGTCGCGTTAGCCGCCGCCGCCGGATGCGCGCGAGCCTGGAGGCGGACCCTGCCCCGGGCCGCCTGACTGCTTCCCGCGCCCCCGAGGACACATCAAGTTCCGTCCAAAGAATGGTGCCTTAAACGAGACGGAGTTGGAAGAGCGGCAGCCGCGGTCGTAGTCGGCCCCGCCTACGCCGGCACGCATTCGCGCGTTGACGCCGGGACTGCATCACGACCGGGGGTGTCGCATCCGCTGCCCCCGCGGGGTAGACTAGGGGCGCCCCCGCGGCGCGCCGACGTCGCCGCCGGGGCGGGCGAGCGCTCGGCTTCGCCCGCTTCCGTGAAAGGAACCCGCTCATGAAGGTACCACGCTCCCACACGATCCGCGCCCTGGCGCTGGCCGCCGCCGCCGTGGCGCTGCTGCCGCTCCAGGCCCGCGCCAACCACCCCGTCCTGGTCGAGGGCAACAACGCCGGCAACGACCCCGCGGTGACCACGGTCCCGCCGGGCACGGGCGGCGACTTCGACGGCGACGGCCTGATCGGGACCGCCGAGGACACCGACAACGCCACCGACCGCGTCTTCGGCACGCTCACCGCCGCGCTCGGCTCCGCCAACGGCGGGGCCAACGGCAACGGCCGCGTGACCATCGTCACCAGCGGGCGCTTCCCCGAAGCCATCGACCTGAGCGGCGGGGCGGGCGCGTCCACGGGGCAGACCCTCAACGGGGTGCTCGTCATCGAGGCCGCGCCGGGCGTGGTCGCCAACATCGACGCCGTGCTCGCCGGCGACGCCGCCGGCACCACCGCCCGCGAGGCGCTCCCGGGCATCCTCATCGAGACCGCCCAGACCGACCGGGCGGTGATCCTGCGCAACCTGGTCGTCCGCAACTGGGCCTACGGCCTGCTGGTGCGCGGCGGGGCGCGCGTCACGGTCGAGGGCTGCAAGTTCGACAGCAACCTGGCCGCCAACGTCTCGGCCGAGGACCGCGCGCGCCTGACGATGACCGAGTGCTCGATCTCGGCGGGCGGCATGCGCTTCACGGCGGCGGGCAAGGCCGCCCCGGACCCCGGCAACGGCGTCGAGTTCGAGGACACCGCCGGCGGGTCGCTGTTCCGCTGCACCGTCAGCAGCAACACCGCCGCGGGCGTGCTCAACACGGGAACGGGCCGCGTGCGGCTGCTGGAGAACAACGTCTTCGACAACGGCATCGACTTCCGGGGCCGCTTCTAAAGCGACCGGCGGGAACAGGCGGCACGGGGGCGGAACAGGCCGCCCCGCCGGCCACGAGGCCCCGGTCACAGGCGTGTGGCCGAGGTCACACGCCTGTGACCCCGCACAGGGCAGGGAGGCCGCCGGGTGCGAGTATGCACCCGGCGGCCTTCGGCCTGTCTGTTACCAATTGGTAACGTTGCGGGCGAAAAAGCGCCCGGGGCGGTGAAGCCCCGGGCGGATAAGATGCGCGTTCTCGTACGCAGTATACCCCGGCCGGTTTCGGTCTGTTTGGGCGAAAAAGCGCCCGGGGCGGATGGGTGCCCCGGGCGAACAGTTTAGGAGTTCTCTCGTACGCAGTATACCCCGGCGGGCGGGCGGCGAAAGAACTCCCGGTAATGCCCCTTCCGGGCGTGCCCCCACGCTCGAAACGTGGAGTAAACCGTTATCAGGCCGCGTTATTGCAAATCGGAGGGCGAAAGTCCCGCTTTCGTGTACGTTTTGGGAGGCGGGGAGGGGCGCGCTCCCTTTTCCTTGCCCGCAGGCTGCCCCGTGTGCTACAATGGCCGCACGCTCGGGCCGACGTCGCGGACGGACGGGCGATTCAACGCTGCCCGCGACGTCGGCCCAGGAGACACGCCCGCATGCGCATGCGCAGCCTTCGACACGCCCTCGCCCCGGCCGCCGCCGCCGCCGCTCTGGCCTTCCTCTGTTGCGCCGCCGCCGCCTCGCCCGCGCGGGCGCAGGTGCCCCTGGACGGGGGGCTGCCGCTGGCCCCGGGCGGCCCCGCGGTGGTGCCCCCGCCGGAGACCACCCCGCTCGGCACCCTGCTCGCCACCAGGACGGCGGGCTTCATCGGCAGCCCCGGCGGCCGCTCCCTCAGCGTCGCGCTGCGCCAGGCCGTCTACCAGGACGCCGACGGGACGCTGGACTTCGTGTACCAGTTCGAAAACCGGGAGAACTCGCCCAACCACATCGATCAGGCGGTCATGTCCGCGTTCACCGGCTACGCCACGAGCGTCAGCTTCTACGCCGCCGACCCGGACGGGTCCGGCTTCTTCACCGACGGCTCGGAAGCGCCCTCCACGGCGCAAAGGCCCAGCGCGTCCCAGGTGGCCTTCAACTTCGCCGGCGCGGGCCTGGTCGCGCCCGGGGAAACCTCCGACGTCCTGGTGATCTCCACCAACGCCACCGCCTTTGGGGAGACATCCCTGCAGATCTTCCAGGTCTCCCCGCAGGGCACCCCAGACGTGGGCGGCGTCTCCAATTTTTTCAGGCCCATCGGGGAGCCCGTCGCCGCCGCCACCCCCGCCCCGCCCGGCCTCGTCGTGGCCGGCATCGGCGGGCTCGTGGCCCTGGCCGGCTTCCGGCGCCGGCGCGGCAGCAGGGCGTAGGCGCCGGCGCGCCCGCCACAGCGCCCGTACAGGGCAGGGAGGCCGCCGGTGACACTGCCGGCGGCCTCCCCTTTTTGGGGCGAAAAAGAGCCCGGGGCGGTGAAGGCGCCCCGGGCAGACGAAAGGTGTTTCTACGTACGCAGTATACCCCGGCGGTCTCCGGTCTGTCCGGGCGAAAAAAGGGCCGGGGCGGTGAAGACGCCCCGGCCCGAAAGGTTTGATGTTATAGGACACTATACC
>CADCTO010000544.1:3830-4266 GCA_902805585.1 uncultured Armatimonadota bacterium
TCCACAACACGGATGGGCCGCCGGGTGCATGTCCGGCGGCCTTCGGCATGTTACGCCCGCGTAACATTCATCGCGCGGTGAATGTTTATCGACGCCGGGAATGTTTGGCCGCGCCGGACAAAGAAAGGCCCAGGGCATCTGCCCTGGGCCGTTCCACAACGGGGTGCGGAGAGCAATGAGATAGTACGGACGCAGTATAGCACCGGGGTGCCGGCGCGGCAAGCGGCGACGGAAAAAAGGGCCCGGGGCGTTGGAGCCCCGGGCCGAAAGGTTTGCTTGATTCTGTATGCAGTATACCTCGGCGGTCTCCGATCTGTTACCCATGGGTAACGTGTTCCGCCGGCGGAACATTCTGGACGTCCAGAATGTTTATTGGCGTCGATAATCTTTCACGCCGGCGTGAAAATTCGTGCGATTTCGCAGCAATTACCGGCCG
>CADCTO010000545.1 GCA_902805585.1 uncultured Armatimonadota bacterium
TGGTGGCGTACTTCGCGGCGGATGCCGGGCTGGAGATCGACGAGCTGCGTGCCTTCGCGGCGGAGCGGCTCCCGGAGTACATGGTCCCCGCGGCGTACGTGCGGCTGGACGCGCTTCCGCTCAGCCCCAACGGCAAGGTGGACCGCAAGGCGCTCCCCGCGCCGGAAGGGGATGCGTTCGCCGCGCGCGGGTACGAGGCGCCGCTGGGGGATACGGAGCGGGCGCTGGCGGAGGTGTGGGCCGAGGTGCTGGGGGTGGAGCGGGTGGGGCGGTGGGACCACTTCTTCGAGCTGGGCGGCCACTCGCTGCTGGCCGTGCGCGTGATCTCGCGGGTGCGGCAGGCGCTGGGTGTGGAGGCCGCGCTGGGCGACCTGTTCGCCCGTCCGGTGCTGGCGGACTTCGCGGGCGGGCTTCCCGCGCCCGCCGGTGCCCGGCTGCCGGCCATCGTCCCCGCCGCGGAGGGCGAGCGGGAGGCCCTCTCGTTCGCGCAGCAGCGGCTCTGGTTCCTGGAGCAGCTGGGCGGGACGGGGCGGGCGTACCACATCGCCAGGAGCCTTCGCCTGCGCGGCGAGCTGGACCGCGCGGCGCTGGGGCGCGCGCTGGACCGGATCGTGGAGCGCCACGAGGCGCTCCGCACCGTGTTCGCCCAGGTGGATGGCGCGGCCGTGCAGCGCATCGCGACGCAGGAGGAGAGCGTCTTCCTCCTGCACGACCACGACCTGTCCGCGCATCCCGATGCCGAGGGGGAGCTGCGCCGGATCGCCGCCGAGGAGGCGGACGCGCCCTTCGACCTGGCGCGCGGCCCGCTGATCCGCGGGCGCCTGGCGCGCCTGGCGGCCGACGACCACGTGCTGATGGTGACCATGCACCACATCGTCTCCGACGGGTGGTCCATGGAGCTGCTGGTGAAGGAGCTGGGCGCGCTGTACGGCGCCTTCCTGCGCGGCCAGGGCGATCCGCTCCCGGCTTTGCCGGTGCAGTACGCCGACTACGCGGCATGGCAGCGCCGCTGGGTGGAGGGCGAGGTGCTGCGCGAGCAGGCGGAGTACTGGACGGCGGCGCTGGCCGGGGCGCCGGAGCTGCTGGAGCTGCCCACCGATCGTCCGCGCCCGGCTCGCCAGGACACGGCGGGTGCCTACGCCGCCCTGGAGCTGGACGAGGAGCTGACGGCCGGGCTCAGGGCACTGGGGCAGCGCCACGGCACCACGCTGTTCATGACGCTGCTGGCGGGATGGGCGGCCGTGCTCGCCCGCCTGTCGGCGCAGGACGACGTGGTGATCGGCACGCCCACCGCCAACCGGGGGCGCGGGGAGATCGAGGGGCTGATCGGCTTCTTCGTGAACACCCTGGCGCTGCGGATGGACCTCTCGGGCGCGCCCACGGTGGCGGAGCTGCTGGAGCGGGTCAAGGCGCGCGCGCTGGAGGCGCAGCATCACCAGGACATCCCCTTCGAGCAGGTGGTGGAGCTGGCGCGGCCGGCGCGCAGCCTGGCGCACACGCCCCTCTTCCAGGCGGTGTTCGCGTGGACGGGCACTCCGGTGCCACGGCTGGAGCTCCCCGGGCTGGAGGTGGGGTCCGTGGGCGCGGGCGCGCAGGTGACGGCCAAGTTCGACCTGTCGCTCTCGCTGCACGAAGCGGCCGGCCGCATCGCCGGTGGCGTGACGTACGCGACGGCGCTCTTCGACGCGGCCACGGTGGAGCGCTTCCTGGGCTACTTCCGCGCGCTGCTGGCGGGTATGGTGGCGGACGAGCGGCTCCCCGTGGAGCGTCTGCCGATGCTCCCCGCGGACGAGCGCCGGCGGGTGCTGCACGAGTGGAACGCGACGGAGGCGAACCCATCCCGGTCGATGTTGGTCAGGGCGCCCATCGTCCCCCCGTAGCCGATGTGCAGCAGGTGGTAGTCGTCGGGGCGCTTCCGGTACTCCGTCAGCGCCGGGATGGCGTTGAGCGCCGAGCCGTAGTGGTGGAGCTGCCGCTCGATGCGGCTGAGTTTGCCGCCGTACAGGAAGTCCCAGTAGCGCCGGGCGTTGCCGTTGTAGCCCCAGTGCGGGATCGAAGGCATGTAACCCATGATGGAGTCGAGCGAGACCCGGGCCTTGTCCTCATGGCCAAAGTATTTGCACCAGGCATAGACCTCTTCCTGGCCGGTCGAATCCCAGGCCATCTCGCTGCCGAAGGGGTATGGCTCGCGGCTCCAGCGGTCGGCGCGCTCCTTCATCAGGGCTTCCACGGCGGCGGCCTTGTCGGACCAGCCCTCGCGCTTGAGGTCCTTCAAGACCTCGACGAAGATGCTACCCTCCATCAGGCCCAGCTCCACGTACCCGACGCGGCGCCGGCCGTCGGCCCGTCGGCCGAACATGAACGTTGTGGTCCGGTACGCCTGGTCGAGGTACCAACTCCAGGGGTGCCCGGTGACGAGGCCGGGGTGGTTCCGGGCCAGCCGGTACAGGGCCCAGTAGGCCGCCACGACGTGGGGATAGTTGTAGCCCCGGCCGATGTCTTCGGACGTCTGCTTGTTCCAGCTCGTCCAGGACCGCCAGTCGAGCCCGGTGTCGTACTGGAACCCGGGGACGTCGGGCGGCGAGTAGAAGAACAGACTCTTGCGAACGCCGTACCGGTTCGGTCCTTCCTTGTACTGGATGCCGCCCCAGAGGACGTTGTCCACGAACTGCTCGTAGCGGGCGACTTGCGTCCGGTCGGGCTGGCCGAACTGTTTCATGGCCGCCGCCAGCCACGAACCCGAGCCGCCTTCGTCGCCCAGCCCCGCGATCCAGGCGCGGCTGTCCTGCGTCACGATCCGG
Organism: uncultured Armatimonadota bacterium; assembly: GCA_902805585.1. Lineage (GTDB taxonomy): Bacteria > Armatimonadota > Armatimonadia > Armatimonadales > Armatimonadaceae > CADCTO01. The sequence goes on from CADCTO010000545.1 coordinate 2,802, forward strand.
TCGGCCTCACGGTCGTAGCTCATGACGGACGGGCTTCGGCGGAACGGGTCGTGGGGGTCCACGAACCACTGCCGGGTCATCAGGAAGCGGCCCATGTCCGCCACCGCCCGCGCGGCGGGCTTTGTCACGTAGTAGCTCACGGACTGCACAGATCCGTCGTCGTAGGTGACGGCGAGCCGCGCGCGACCCCAGGCCTTGCCGCGCAGGTTATATGCCTTCCAACCACGCCTCGTGGGCTTATCCGCACGGATCCCGATCGCGCCCGGCGGCTCGACCGTGATCGAGCGGACCTTGCGCCCGTAGTTCAGGAACAGGCGCCCGTCCACGTCCGCGGGCAGCACGTAGCCGGGGATGCCGACCGCCACGGGATGGCCATTCGCTGCCAGGGTCCTCTCGACATCCCGGATGGCGGGGGAGACGAGGAAGCGGACGCCGTAGGTCCGGGTCTCGCCCGGGGCGAGCGTCGCCGACGTGGGCGGGTTCCACGGATCGGCGTTGCGCCATTCGTTCTCCGCGTAAGCGCGGCTGTGGGTCATCCAGGCGAACACGCCCTCGAACGTCTGGTTGGGCCGCATGGGCTCGTCGAGCAGCCGGTACGCCTCGAACGGGGTCTTGCCCTCGGGAACGACCGCGAGCGCCGGCCCTTTCCCACTGAGGCGCGTGACCTGGAGGTAACCGGCGTCCTGCCCGATGTAGGGGTCGGAGAACGAGCAGACCTCGTGCGCCTGCTCCAGCGACCGCTCGGTGAGGATGTTGTTGAAGACCATGGGGATGCCGAGCGCGCCGATCTCGACGGGCTGCGCGCTCCGGTTGCGGACGGCGAAACGCAGCGCGAGGCGGCCGTTTTCCAGCGCCCACGTGCGCGTGACCTCGACCGGGCAGTCGGCCGGCAGCGTCGGCGTCAGGTCCGCGGCGGCCAGCGTCCGGCCGGACACGGGGAGCGCCGAAACGGGCGCTCGTGCGGCGGCCGTGGAGCAGTCGCGCCACGCTTCCGCTCGGCCCTTGCGCACGCGGAGCGTCAAATCGCCCAGGTGATAGTAGCCGTTCGCCGACCGGGCGGTGAGCCGGTCGGCCGGGGTGAAGTCGAAAGTCCCGCCGGCGCCGGCCTTGGGCCGCAAGGCGGTCGCCGTCTGCGATGCCTTCGCGAGCACGAGGGTGAAGTCGGGCGTGTCGATCTCGAGGACGCCCCGCTCCAACCCCAGGGTCGGGGCGGGCGCCGTGGCGCTTGGACTCCGCGGTTGCCCCTGGGCGCCTGCGCGCGGCAGGGGCGCCGAAAGCAGATGCGCCGCGACCAGCCCGCCGATGACAAGGGCGGCGACACCTTGTGACCTATTGAGGATCATGGTTTCCGCTCGATCAACGGAAGCTCGGGGCAATCCGCAAAGGCGTGGCGGGGCGGCTGCCCACGCCCGCGCGGCGCCCGTCCCGTGCGGGCGCCGCCCCGGCCGCTGCCTTCCCCGTCATCTCGCGGATGAAGGCGACCTCGGTGAAGCGGTAGGGTAGGCCGTTCGGGTAGAAGACTTCGTGGAACCACACGGACGGCTCCCGGTCGGTGTACGGGCGCTGCCAGGAATCCCACGGCAGGTACGTCTGCGTCTTGCCGGCCACCAGTCCCCAATTGATGGCCGCGACCCTGTACTTTTTGGCGATCGGCAGCGTCCCCTGGAAGGTGCTCCGGTTGCCGCGCGCCATGTACTCGGTGCACAGGATCGGGCGGTTGTAGGGCAGCAGCCACTTCACCCGCTTCTCGAACTCGGCCGGGTTGTCGTAGTTATGGAACGAGATGACGTCCGACGACTCGATCTGGATCCGGTCCATCGCGGTCATCTTCTCCGGCGAGGACCAGTCGCCTTTCCACACGGCGCAGGTGAGGGGCTGCTGCGGCCCGGCGGCCCGCGCCCACGCGAACACCTTCGGCAGCAGCGCCTGCACGAGCGCGACCTTGTTCGCGGGTTCGCGCTTCCCGTAGCTGGAGTTGTTCGTGTTGTCGGGCTCGTTCCACACGTCCCACGCCAGGACCCGCGGGTCCCGCGCGAAGGCCCCGACCACGCCCTTGACGTACGCTTCGAGGCGCGGGTACTGGGCGGGGTCCTGGAGCGCATCGGCGCCCGGGTTCTGTACCCAGCCGGAGTTGTGCACACCGGGGGTGGGCGGCCTTTGTCGGCCGAGGCGCGGGAACGGGTCCCAGCAGGAGTCGAAGAGCACGAACATCGGCCGGATGTTGTGCCGCTGCGCGATCTGCAGGAACGTGTCGATCCGCTTCTTGAACCCGCGCGCGTCCTGCTGCCAGAGCAGGTCGTGCAGGTAGACCCGCATCGTGTTCATCCCGAGACTCTCCGCCCAGCCGAGCTCGCGGTCGATCCGGTGCGGGTCGAACGTGTCGGCCTGCCACATCTCCAGCTGGTTGATGGCGGACGCCGGGTTGTAGTTGCTGCCGACGAGCCAGGGCTGGCCCCGGTACCAGTCGTTCGCTTTCTGTTCCGACCACCGTTCCGACACGGCCGCTGCTGCCGACGCAGCAGCGGCCGTGCTGATGTGGAACACGAGTGTCATAGCTATCACGAGTCTGTTCATGGTCCATTCAGGTTCCCTCCCGGTCCGGAAAAACCCTCCGCCCGCGACCGGCGGAGCAGGAGCCGGCGCTCCGGCACCGTATGGGCGCCCGGCCCCGAAAAAATCGGCGCCGCGAATTGACAATCCGGCCGATGCGCCATAAACTATGTGTTGCAAGGGGGAGTGCGCGGCGTGGCGACAAAGTACGAATGGGGTGGCGGCTGGTGCACCGGGTGCGGGCGCAGACGCGGCGCCGACGGCCGCTGCGCGAACTGTGACGCCTGGTGGGCGTCGCCGCTCGTGGCCGTCGGCGGGCCGATGGTCCTGGGCACCACGGCGCTGCTCACGATCGGCATCTGGTTTCTGAAGGGCAGCGAACCCGCGCCGCCGCCGCGTCCGGTTTCGGCGCCCGCGCTGGTGGCTGCCGCCCCGTCCCCCGGGTTCGCGGTCGCTTCGCCGCACCCGCTACGCGCGCCGCGCACGGTGCGTGTGGCGCCGCCGCCGCCGCCGCCACCGCTGCCCTGGGCCGAGTTCGACGCCGCCGATACCGCGAACGAGGCGGTGAACAGGCTCCCGCGGCCGACGGGAACCGCCGACGCCTCCTCGGACCTGCGGCGGCTGAGCGCCCGCGCGGAGGCCGCCGTCGTGACGGACGACGCGACGCGGGTCCTGGCGGGGCAGGGGCCGGCGACCGGGGCGCCGATCACGTATATCGAGGCGCCGCCGCCTATCTATCAGGAAGTCCCGCCGGCCGCACCCGAGCCGATCGTACCGACCACCACGCCACTATAATTTGAGATGAACATGCCTGACTATCAAGACGAGCGACACGCCGACGACTTCGAGGTTCCGACCGTCCCGACCAGCGCGTTCTGCCTGCGGGTGCCGGGCACGAACGGCGAGGAGTTGGTGGTCCACCGCGACCCCGAAAGCAACGAGGACTTCGTGTTCCTGTTCGAGGCGGGGGACGACGCGGCGGACTATGCGAAGGCGGCCGCGCGCGCGCTCGGCTTCACCCCCGAAATCGGACGCGTCAAAGTCCGCGACCTGCATTTCCGCACCGCCCGGTTCAAGCCCGGCGTAGGCGCCCAGGTGGACCTGCCCCTGTCCCGGTAAGACGAACCACAGGGGCGAAATGTCCCTGTGGTCAATCCCCGCTTCGTTTGACAAGCGCGTCGCGCCCGCCTATACTGGAGTATCCTGTTGTGTGGGAGCTTCTTATGGCGGAACTTGACGACGAAATCACCTCCTCCGACTTCCTTTCCCGCATGCGCCACACCACGGCGCACGTGCTCGCCCAGGCGGTCAAGGAGATGTTCCCCGACGCGAGACTGGGCATCGGCCCGGTCATCGAGGACGGGTTCTATTACGACTTCGACCTGCCCCGACCCCTGACGCCCGACGATCTGCCCGCGCTCGAAGCGCGGATGGCGCGCATCGTGGGCGAAAACCTGCCGCTCACCCGGTTCGTCGAACCGCGGGAGCAGGCGCGCGCGCGCTGCGAGGCGGCCGGGCAGCCCTTCAAGGTCCAGCTCATCGACGATCTGCCGGAGGACCAGGAGATCTCGTTCTACCAGCAGGGCGACTTCATCGACCTGTGCCGCGGGCCGCACATCGAGGCGACGGGGCGGATCGGTGCGTTCAAGCTGATGAACATCGCGGGTGCGTACTGGCGCGGGTCGGAGAAGAACCCGCAGATGACGCGCATCTACGGGACCGCCTGGCAGAAGAGATCGCACCTCGACGCCTACCTGGACCGGCTGGAGGAGGCCCGGAAGCGCGACCACCGCGTGATCGGCCGGCAGCTCAAGCTGTTCGTGATCGACGACGCCGTCGGCCCGGGGCTGGTGCTGTGGACGCCGGCCGGGGCGGTCGTGCGCCAGGAACTCCAGAACTTCATCTCGCACGAGCTGCGCAAACAGGGCTACCAGCAGGTCTTCACGCCCAACATCGGCCGGCTCGAACTGTACAAGACGTCCGGCCACTTCCCGTACTACCGTGACAGCCAGTACCCGCCGATCGTCGACCAGGAGTATCTGCAGAAGCTGGCGGGCGAGAACTGCTCGTGCGGCGAGCTGTCGAACCGGCTGGAGCAGGGGGCCGTGGAGGGGTATCTTCTCAAGCCGATGAACTGCCCCCACCACATCAAGATCTTCGACAGCCAGCCCCACAGCTACCGCGACCTCCCGGTCCGCCTGGCCGAGTTCGGCACGGTCTACCGCTGGGAACAGAGCGGCGAGCTGAACGGCATGACGCGGGTCCGCGGCTTCACGCAGGACGACGCGCACCTCTTCTGCACCGAAGAGCAGGTGGCGCAGGAGATCGTCGGCTGTCTCAGCCTGGTCAAGATCATCTTCGGGACGCTGGGCATGCGGGACTACCGCGTGCGCGTCGGCCTGCGCGACCCCGCCAGCGACAAGTACACCGGCGACCCGGCGAACTGGGACAAGGCGGAGCAGGCGTGCCGCGAGGCGGCCCGGAGCCTGGGCGTCCCGTTCACCGAAGAGATCGGCGAGGCCGCCTTCTACGGCCCGAAGATCGACTTCGTGGTCAAGGACGTGATCGGGCGCGAGTGGCAGCTGGGCACGGTGCAGGTGGACTACAACCTGCCCGAGCGCTTCGACCTGTCGTACATCGGCCCGGACAGCAAGCCGCACCGTCCGGTCATGATCCACCGCGCGCCGTTCGGCTCGATGGAACGGTTCTGCGGCGTGCTGATCGAGCACTTCGCCGGCGCGTTCCCCACCTGGCTCGCGCCGGAGCAGGTGCGCCTGTTGCCGATCGCGGACCGGCACACGCCCTGGTGCGAAGACCTGAAGCGGCGCATGGTCGAGGCGGGTTTCCGGGCGACCGTGGACGCGCGCAGTGAGAAGACCGGGAAGAAGGTGGCCGAGGGGCAGGTCGCCCGGGTGCCGTACATGCTCGTGGTCGGCGACCGCGACATCGAGGCCGGAAACGTATCCGTCCGCCACCGCGAGCGCGGCGACCTGGGGCCGCGCCCGGTCGAGCAGTTCCTGGCGGACCTTGCGGCGGAGGTGGAAGGGAAAGCGGCGTAACAAAACGACGCCCCTGCGCGTCGAACAGGAGTGAGGCGCGGCTCACCGGTCTTGAGCGACCGATCGAAAAGGAGGCAAGAGTTCATGGCAACGGAGCATCTGCACCTGCACATGCGTCGAACGCACTGGGAAACCAAGTACCACGAGAATCTGGGGGCGACCCTGCAGGAGGCTCTGGACAGGCTGGCGGGGGAAGGGTGGGAGGTCGTGTGCGCGTTCAGCACCGGCCCGAATCCGGACATCGTGCTGAAGCGACAGCAGAGCGGCGGTCAATGAAAAAGGGGCGACACCGGTCGCCCCTTTTTACTTGTTGACCTCGCCCGGAACGCTACTTCGGGACGGGCCTTCCCATCTGCTTGTAGACGTCCTCGATCTGCTTCTTGTCGGCGAGGGCGACCTTGTTCTTCGGGTCGAGTGAAAGCGCCTTGCGGTAATGGCGCAGGGCGGCGGGGTAGCGCCGGGCCGGCGGGATGCTCTGGTCCAGCATGGTCGAACGGCCGAGCTGGGCGGCGGCCTCGGCGAAGCTCTTTTTGCGGGCCGCGTTCTTGGGCGTCTTCAGGTAGGCCGCTTCGGCGGCCTTGTAGTTCTGGTTCGCCTGCGCCACGGTCATGGTCGGCGTGTTCGTCGCGGGCTTGGCCGGTTCGGCCACCGGGCCCTCGACGGGCGGGGTGGGCGTCGCGCCCGGATCGGCGGGCTTCGCCGGGTCCGCGGGTTTCGTCGGATCCGCCGGGTCCGCGGGGTCGGCCGGGGTCCCGGCGGGCTTGTCCGGCGGGGTGTACGACTTGGGCGGCGGCGTCGGGTTGGGCCCGATCTCGACGCCCGCGGCCTTGGCCTCGGCGGCGTCATCGAACTTGGCAAACGTCAGGTTGTTCTTTTTGTAGAACAGGCCACGGTAGTTGCGCGGGCCGGCGCCTTTCGGGTTGACGTGGCAGTACGCGCACGGCTTCGCTTCCTTGTCTGTGTAGGCCGGGAAGGCGTTGGCGGCGGGAACGGTGGCGGCCAACACAGCCGCGGCGGCTGCGGCGCCGATCAGGCGGGGTAAAGTCAACGGGAACAAAGGCTTCCTCCTCTTGAACTTCCTGCTCCTACGGGGAGGGGCGGCGGATTCTCTTTAGTTGGAAAGAGCGCCGCCCGGAAAGTTTCATCCGCTTCCTATTCGCGACCTCGGCTGCGTCTTCCTTCCTGGCGTGGGCGAGTGATCCGAGAACGGTCCGGCGCGCGCGGACGCGTGAGCGCGCCCGCTTTTCGAGCGTTAGCGAGCGCGCCGGGCTTCCGGAAAGGGCGCGGAACCGCGTGCAAACGCGGCGGCGGACGCACCGCTCACCCGGTTTTCCGGACGCGAAAACGGCCGTCCTTTTGCTTGACAGGGCCGGAAGCCGGGCGCTATAATAGCCCCGTTGTCCGCGCGGCAGGGCGGGCGGCGGGGGGACGATATTGGCAGCGGGGCAGGCGGGCGCGGCACGAAAAACGGGGGCACCGGCGGCGCCTCCCGCGGACCTGCGTTCGCCCGCGAGCGTGGTCAAGGGTGTGGGCGAACGGCTGGCGGAAACGCTGGCGAAGCTGGACCTTCACACCGTCGGCGACCTGCTCCGGCACTACCCGCGCCGCCACGAGGACCGCGCCCGTTTCGCCCGCATCGCCGACGTCCGTGACGGGGAGACGGTCACCCTCGCCGGGAAAGTGACCTCCGTCGAGAACCGGCCCACGAAGACGCGGCTGGTGCTCACCAAAGTGTCGCTCGACGACGGTTCGGGCGTTGCGACGCTGGTCTGGTTCAACCAGTGGCGCATGAAACAGGTGTTCGAGAAGCTGCACGGCAAGCGGGTCGTGGCCTACGGCAAAGTCGCCCGCGGGTTCGCCTCCGTCGAAGTCTCGCAGCCGGAGTGGGAGGCGCTGGACGACGGCGGCGACGGCGGCCTCTCGGTCGGGCGGATCGTGCCGATCTACGCGGCGACCGAGGGCATCGGGCAGGGGCGGCTCCGGAGCATCATCCACGGCGCGGTGGAGCGCTTCGCCGGCGACGTCCCGGAGGCGCTGCCGCCCGCACTGCGGGGCGAGCGCGGCCTGCCGGAGATCGGCGACGCGCTGCGCGACATCCATTTCCCCCCCGACCTGGCGTCCCTGGAGAACGCGCGGCGCCGGCTCGTGTTCGAAGAGCTGCTGACGATGCAGCTGCTGCTGGCCGGCCGCAAGGCGTCCGCCCGCGAGGCGCGGGGGCTGGCGTTCGCGGACACGGACGGCCCGGTCGCCGAACTCGCGGGCGCGCTGCCGTTCGCGCTCACGAACGCGCAGCGGCGGGTGATCGGCGAGGTCGCCGCCGACATGGGCGCCCCGCACGTGATGAACCGGCTTCTGCAGGGGGACGTCGGCTCCGGCAAGACGGCGGTGGCGATGGCCGCGATGCTGATCGCGGCGCGCAACGGCTACCAGGCGGCCCTGATGGCGCCGACCGAGATCCTGGCCGAGCAGCACCTGCGCGGCGTGCGCGGGACGCTGGAGGATCTGGGCATCCGCGTGGACCTGCTGACGGGCTCGCGGCCGGCGCGCGAGAAGGCGGCCGTCCGCGCCCGGGTCCAGTCCGGCGAGACGGGCGTCGTGGTCGGGACGCACGCGCTGATCCAGGAGGGCGTCGCGTTCGCGCGGCTGGGGCTGGCCGTGGTGGACGAACAGCACCGTTTCGGCGTGCTCCAGCGCGCCGCCCTGGGCGACAAGGGCGCGCGCCCCGACATGCTGGTGATGACGGCAACGCCGATCCCGCGCACGCTGACGCTGACGGTCTACGGCGACCTGGACGTGTCCGTGCTGGACGAGCTGCCGCCGGGGCGCAAGCCGGTTCGCACGCACTGGAAGCGGGGTAAAGAGAAGGCGCAGGTCTATGAGGGCGTCCGCAAGCTGCTTGCGGAAGGGCGCCAGGCGTACGTCGTGTGCCCGCTCGTGGAGGAGTCCGAAAAGCTCCAGGCGCGAGCGGCGACCGAGCTGGCCGCCCACCTCGCCCAGCACGTCTTCCCCGAGTTCGAGGTCGGGCTTCTGCACGGCCAGCTCGGTGCGGACGCCAAAGAGGACGTGATGCGCCGTTTCCGCGACGGCACGCTGCACGTCCTGGTGGCGACGACGGTGATCGAGGTGGGCGTGGACGTGCCCAACGCGGCCGTGATGGTGATCGAGGACGCCGACCGCTTCGGGCTGGCGCAGCTCCACCAGCTCCGGGGACGGGTGGGGCGCGGCGCGCACGCCTCGTTTTGCGTGTTGCTGGCCGACCCGAAGACCGACGAGGGGGCCGAGCGGATGCGCGTGCTGACCGAAACGAACGACGGGTTCCGGATCGCTGAAGAGGACCTGCGCCTCCGAGGGCCGGGCGAGTTCTACGGGACACGCCAGAGCGGCCTGCCCGCCCTGCGCATCGCCGACGTGCTCCGGGACGTGGAGATCCTCAAGGAGGCGCGCCAGGCGGCGTTCGCGCTGCTGGCGAAGGACCCGAAACTGGCGCGGCCGGAGCACGGCGCCCTCCGGTCGGCGATCCAGGCGAAGCGGCAGGACGTGCTGCTCGCCGCGGCGGCATGAGCGCCGCCGGCTCGGGGCTATCGGCCGTCTATCCCGGCTCCTTCGATCCGGTCACGAACGGGCACCTGGATGTGATCGCGCGCGCCGCAGAAACGTTCGACCGGCTGGTGGTCGCCGTCGGCCGAAACTCGGCGAAGGCGGCGCTGTTTACGGTCGAGGAGCGGCTCGAACTGCTGCGCGGTGTGTGCGCGCCCTGGCCGCACGTGTCGGTGGACGCGTTCGACGGCATGCTGGTGACGTTCGCCCGCGAGCGCGGCGCGCGCGTGCTGATCAAGGGGCTGCGCGCCGTTTCCGATTTCGAATACGAGTTTCAGATGGCGCTGGCGAACCGGCACCTCGCGCCGGACGTCGAGACGCTGTTCATGATGACGAGCGCGGAGCACCTGTACCTCAGCTCGTCCATCGTCAAGGAGATCGCCCGGCTCGGCGGCGACGTCTCGGCACTGGTTCCGGGGGCGGTCGTCCGGCGGCTCCGCGAAAAGCTTCGCCCGTAGCAGCTAATTTCCCCACGGGCGGGAAGGGCCGTTGAGTGCTTCAACGCTCAACGGCGTGCGTCAGCGCGCGAAAGGGAGTGGTCATCATGGATACATTGAAAATATTGGATCATCTGGAGTCCCTCGTCGAAGAGGCGCGGAGCTTCATGGGTTTTCGCCGCTTCGATGACGAAGAGTTTTTCATGCTCGTCAGCAAGCTGCGGGCTTCGCTGCCCGAAGACGTCCGCCGCGCGGGCAAGATAACCAAGGAGTCCGAGCGGATCGTCGAGGCCGCCCAGTCCGAGGCCGAGAACGCCGTCGAGAAGGGGAGGAGCGAAGCGGCCCAGGTCATGCAGGAGGCGCGCGCCCGGGCGCAGGCGATGGTCGAACAGTCCGAGATCATGCGCATGGCGAAGGTGCAGGCCAAGGAGATCGTCGCGCAGGCCGAAGGCGAGGCGCGCGAGGTGCGTCAGGGGGCCGACGAGTACGCCCGCGACGTGCTTTCGACCCTGGAAAGCCAGGTCAACGAGGTGTTGACACAGACCCAGGGGAAAGTCACCGGCATGCTGCAGACGATCCAGCGGGGGCGCCAGAAGCTGGAACAGCGCGCGGCCCGGCCCGGGGCGCCGGCAGCCGAGCGGCGCGAGCCGATCGAGGTCGGTGTGGCGCGCACCGCCAACGGTACGCACGGGAGCCGCGGGTAACCGCCGCCCGTCCGTGGTATAACGGTGTAGACGTTTCGCGTCGCCTGCCGCGCCCGCGTGCGCGGGCGCGCCTGGCAAGGTGTGGTATATTGTATGGGCACAGAGCAACCTGGTAACGGTCGGGGTGCGGAAAAGGCGTCGCGTTTCGCCTACCACGGGGACGAACCGGAGGAGGGCGGCGTGCGCAGCGTCGGCAGCAGCCCGCGCGGCGTGGCGGGTGCGCCCGGCCCGGCGGAGCGGCTGCTCGACATCTCGGAACTCGCGCGGACGCTGGGGATGCGGTACACGCATCGGTTCCACATTCCGCCGTATCCCGAGAAGGATATCGACTACGCGGGCCCGCTGGAAGGCGAGGTCACGCTGACCAACACGGGCGCGCTGCTCCTGCTCCGGGGCCATGTCGCCGCCGATCTTGCGCTGGAGTGCGGGCGTTGCCTCGCACGTACGGTGCAGCCGGTGGAGGCGGAACTGGAGGAGGAGTTTGACCTTGTCACCGCGCACAACGCCTTCCACCAGGAAGAAGTGCAGGCGGTGGACGAGGACTCTCCCGCATCCGTGATCAAAGGCAACGTGCTGGATCTGGGGGACCTGCTGCGGCAGAATCTGCTGCTGGCGGCCCCGCTGCAGCCGTTGTGCAGCGAGGAGTGCCCCGGCATCCCGCTGAACGAGGAGTCCGCCGCGGCGGGCGACTCGGGAGCCGGCCGCGGCGACGACAACCCGCTGCGCCGTCTGGCCGATCTGCTGGCCGCGCAGCGCGGCGACGATGACACCAAAAGCGAAGAGCGATAGGGCGCGCCTGGAACGCGCTCATGAGCCATAGGAACGAACGAAGATGCCTCTGCCGAAACGACGACACTCCAGCGCCCGCCAGGCGAAGCGCCGTACCCACTACAAGCTTCACCCCGTCAGCGTGGGCGAGTGTCCGCGCTGCCACGCGCCGCGCCTGTCCTACCACATCTGCTCCGCCTGCGGCTACTACAACGGCCGCCAGTGGACCACCCCCAAGACCCGGGCCGCCAGCGGCGACGAATCCTGATACGGACCCGAGCGTCGTGTCCGCCGCGCCTGAGGTTCCCGGCCGCGCGCCGCTCAAGATCGCGGTGGACGCGATGGGCGGCGACTACGCGCCCCGCGAGGTGATCAAAGGCGCGCTGGAGTTCGCCCGCAGCGGCGACGCCGAGGTCCTCCTGGTGGGCGACCCCCAGCAGATCGAGCCCGAGCTCGCCTCCCTCGGCGCGAGCGGGATGCCGCAGGTGCGCGTCGTGCCCGCGTCACAGGTGATCGCCATGGGCGAGCATCCGACCCAGGCCGTCCACGAGAAGCCGGAGTCGTCGCTCGTCGTCTGCGCGCGTCTGGCCAGCGAGGGCAAAGCGGACGCGACCTTCTCGGCGGGCAACACGGGCGCCGTGATGTACGCCTCGATCCGTTACATGGACCGGATCAGCGGCATCCGCCGTCCGGCGATCGCGACGATGTTCCCCACCGAGACCGGCGGGCGGGCGGTCGTGGTCGACTCGGGGGCGAACGTGGACTGCAAGGCGTCGCACCTGGTCCAGTTCGCCTTGCTCGGCTCCGTCTATGCCCAGAAAGTGCTCGGCGTCGAGCGGCCGCGCGTCGGGCTCCTGGCCAACGGCGAGGAGGAGACCAAGGGCGACGACCTGACGCGCGAGGTCCACGCGCTGCTTTCCGTATCCCCGCTCAACTTCATCGGCAACGTGGAGGGCAACCACGTCTTCGAGGGCGGCGTCGACGTCGTGGTGTGTGACGGTTTCGTCGGCAACGTGCTGCTCAAAGGGGCCGAAGGGACGGTGCGGCTGGTGCTGTCGCTCCTGTCGTCCGACGCCAAGCGCGCGCAGGACGAGACGGTGCGCGACGCGCTGCTCAAATCGCTCCTGCGGCTGAGGCAGCAGGTGGACTATTCGGAATACGGCGGCGCGCCGCTCCTGGGCGTGAACGGCGTGTCCTTCATCGCGCACGGCCGGTCGGACTCGCGGGCGATCGCGACCGGCCTGCGCGAGGCGGCGAACGCGGCGCGGTCCGGCTACGTGGAAGCGGTGCGCGCGAAGCTGCCGGAACTGAAAGCGCCCCCGGCGACGGAAGCCGCGGGTTGAGACGGCATTATTGATGGCGAAGCAACTGCGAAGCGTGGGTATCGCCGGGCTGGGGATGTACGTGCCCGAACGGGTGCTGACGAACCGCGACCTGGAAACGCTGGTCGATACCACCGACGACTGGATCGTGACGCGGACCGGCATCCGGGAGCGCCGCATCGCCGGGGAGCACGAGGCGACGTCGGATCTCGCCTTTCCGGCCGCCCGCGAAGCGCTCCAAAGGGCGGGCGTCGCGCCCGACGGGGGCGACCTCGACCTGATCATCGTCGCGACGTGCACCGGCGACATGCAGTCGTTCCCGGCGACCGCTTCGCTGCTTCAGGAGCGGCTGGGGACGCGGCGTGCCGCCGCGTTCGACGTGGCCGCGGTCTGCTCCGGGTTCGTGTACGCGATGGAGGTCGGGGCACAGTTCATAGCGACCGGCGCCTACGAGAACGTGCTCGTGGTGGGCGCCGAAACGATGAGCCGCGTTCTGGACTGGTCGGACCGCTCGACCTGCATCCTGTTCGGCGACGGCGCGGGCGCGGTCGTGCTGCGCGCCTGCCCGGAGGGCGAGGGGATCCTGGGCAGCGTGCTCGGCTCGGACGGGTCGGGCGCCGCCCTGCTCAACGTCCCGGCCGGCGGCTCGCGCCGCCCGCTGACTCCCGCGCTGATCGAGCAGAAGCAGCAGTACCTGATGATGAAGGGCCGCGAGGTCTTCCGCTTCGCGGTCGAGATCATGGGCGAGGCGGCCGTGCAGGCGCTGGACAAGGCGGGCCTGACGCCGGGGGACGTGGACCTGTTCATCCCGCACCAGGCCAACACCCGCATCATCGACGCGGCGGCCAAACGGCTCGGCCTGGCACCCGACAAGGTGTTCGTGAACGTGGACCGCTACGGCAACACGTCGGCCGCCTCGATACCGATGGCGCTGTACGAGGCGTGGCGCGACGGGCGCATCCGGCCCGGTGACGTCGTGGTGACGGTGGGCTTCGGCGCGGGGCTGTCGTGGGGCGCGAGCGTCATCCGCTGGGGGGACGTGACGTGGACCCCGTAGACGCCCTCCCGGCCCCCAATAATGGGAGCGGGGGGGGACTCGCCTTCGTGTTCCCTGGCCAGGGGGCGCAGGCCGTGGGCATGGGCCGCGATTTCTACGAGCGTTCGCCCGCCGCGCGGGCGGTTTTCGGTGCCGTGGACGCGGCCTGCGGCTACGCGGTCTCGACGCTCTGCTTCGAGGGGCCGGAGGACGCGCTGAAGGCGACGGAGCACACGCAGCCCGCTCTGTTCGCCGCCTCGGTCGCCGCGCTGGCGGCATGCCGTGAGGCGGGACTGGAGCCCGCGGCGGCGGCGGGGCATTCGGTCGGCGAGTACGCGGCGCTGGCGGCTGCGCACGCTTTTTCGGTCGAAGCCGGGGCGCGGCTGGTCAAAGCGCGCGGTGAAGCGATGGCGGCCTCGGCGCGCGAGCGGCCGGGCGCGATGGCCGCCGTGCTGGGGCTGGACCCGGCCGTGGTCGCCGAGGTGTGCCTGCAGACGAACCCGGTCGGCGTCGTCCACCCGGCGAACCTGAACGCTCCGGGGCAGGTGGTGATCAGCGGCGAGGCGCACGCCGTGGAGCACGCGGGGCAGCTCCTCAAGCAGCGCGGCGCCAAGCGCGTGGTGCCCCTGGCCGTCTCGGGCGCGTTCCACTCGCCCCTGATGGAGAGGGCGTCGCTCACGATGCGCGGGGTGCTCGAACTGACCGACATCCGCGACCCGGAGATCCCCGTGGTCGCTAACGTGACCGCCGACTACGCGCCCACGGGCGAGATCGTCCGGGCGAATCTGGCGGCGCAGGTGGTCGGGCCGGTGCGCTGGATCGAGTCGGTGCAAAGACTGACGCAGGGAGGGTATACCACGTTTGTCGAGTGCGGGTCGGGCACGGTGCTCGCGGGCCTGATCAAGCGGATCGCGCCGGAGGCGACCGTTCATTCCGTCAACGACATGGCAACGTTGGCCGCCGCGAAGGCCGCCATAAGAGGGAGCGCGGCGTGACGCTGGAGGGGAAGGCGGCCATCGTGACCGGCGCCGGGCGCGGCGGGCGGGGGATCGGGCGCGGCATCGCGCTCGCCCTGGCGCAGGCCGGCGCGGACGTCCTCATCACCGCCCG
>CADCTO010000546.1 GCA_902805585.1 uncultured Armatimonadota bacterium
CGGACAGATCGGCGGCCGGTTGCGGCGGGGGCGCCGCCGCCGCGGCGGGCGGCGGGCGCGCCGACGGCGGCGGCGGCGTACCACCAGCGGTAACCGCCGCCGGGGGAGCGGCCGGGCGCACCGCCTGCTGCCGCTCGATCTGCGCGGCGAGTTTTCGCACCTCGGCCGAAGGCTCGTCGGCCAGCTCCTCGTCCAGCAGGCGCGAAAGCTCCCGGTACTGGCGCAGGGCGGCCTGCGGCTGCCCCGCCGCCGCCAGCAGCCGCATCACGTCCGCGTGCGACTCCTCGCGCAGGGGGTCCGCGCTCACCGCGCGCCGGGCGTGGTCGAGCGCCTGGTCCAGATCGCCGGCCTGTTCGAAGCACGCGCTGAGCTGACGCAGCGCGCGCAGGTACGCCTCGGCCAGCCGGTCGCGCTCCGTCAGCGCCCACGTCTCATAGAACCCGGGCAGCAGCGGGCCCGCGTACGCCTGGACCGCGCGCGACAGGAGGCGCATCTGTTCCGGCGGGTCCGAAGAGCGCTCCGCCTGCTTCAGCGCGTCCTCGAACTCCGCCACGTCGGTGACGGCCGCGCGCGCGTCGAGGCGGACGCTGTGGTGCCCGTCGGCCACGATCACGCTCCCCGACGGTATCCCCGGCGGTTCGAGCTGCCGCCGGAGCGAGGCGAGGGCCGTGCGCAGATTGACCCGCCCGACGTCCATGTCGGCGTCAGGCCAGAGCAGGTCCGCCAGCTCTTCGCGCGGGTGCGCCCGGGCCCGGAACAGCGCCAGGTACGCCAGCAACGCCCCGTACTTCTGGGAACGGAATCGCGTGATGTCCTGCTCACCGCGCCGCGCTCGCAGCGCGCCCAGCAGGTGGATATGCCAGGGGGAGTTCATTCGAAAAAATCCTTGACCGGGATCGGCGCGCGGCGGCCCGCCTCTTTATTATGACGCATTCCGGGTGCTCTGGGAAGGACGCAAGGCGCTCTCGCTGTGGAAGTTCGCACGCGCGCGGCGTTCTTGCCTTTTCATGCTGTAGAATGAGATGGCGACAAAAAGGCGACTTGCTGCACGCCCGTTTCTCAAGGTTCACTCAGGGCGGTTCCGAAGCACCACCACTATGCCCACGCGTACGCTGCGTATCTTCATCTCGTCCCCCGGCGACGTCGGCCAGGAGCGCCTGCTGGCGACGCGGGTGCTCGACCGGCTGCGGGGCGAGTTCGCGTGCTACGTGGAGCTGGAGCCGATCCTGTGGGAGCACGAGCCGCTGCGGGCGACGGGCCATTTCCAGGAGCAGATCATCCCGCCGTCGCAGTGCGACATCGTGGTCTGCATCCTGTGGTCGCGGCTGGGGACGCGCCTGCCGCCGTCGTTCCACCGCGAGGACGGCTCGCTGTTCGCGTCGGGCACGGAGTGGGAGTTCGAGGACGCCTACCGGTCGTTCCGCGAGCGGGGCAAGCCGGACCTGATGGTCTACCGCAAGACCGCCGAGCCGCACGCCAGCATCAGCGACGAGGCGGCGCTCTTGCAGCGGCTCGACCAGAAAAAGGCGCTCGACGTTTTCATCGACCGCTGGTTCGGCAACCCCCAGGAGGCGTTCCGGGCCGCCTTCCACGCGTTCGAGGCGCCGGACCAGTTCGAGACCCTGCTGGAGACGCACCTGCGGCGGCTGATCCGCGACCGGCTGCCCGAGCATCTCGAAGACGGCGGGGACGCCGCGGCGGCGTCCCCGGTGCCGATCTCGTGGCACAAGGGCTCCCCGTTCCGCGGACTGGAAGCCTTCGACTACGAACACGCGCCGGTCTTCTTCGGGCGCACGCGCGCCATCGCCGGCATCAAGGAGGCGCTGCTGCGCCAGGCGCGCGGCGGCTGCGCGTTCGTCATGGTCTTCGGCATGAGCGGCTGCGGCAAGTCGTCGCTGGTGCGGGCGGGCGTGCTGCCGACGCTGACGCAGCCGGGGGTGGTCGAAGGCATCGGCCTGTGGCGCTGGGGCGTGTTCCGGCCCACCGACGCGACGGGCGACCTGTGCGCGGGGCTGGCGGGCGCGCTGCTCGGGGAGAAGGCGCTGCCGGAGCTGAAGGACGCGGGCATGGGGCCCGACGAGCTGGCCCTGCTGCTCCAGCAGGCGCCGGAGCGCGCCGTCCTGCCGCTGGAAAAGGCGCTGGAGCGCGCGGCGGCGGCCGTGGCGCGCAAGGAGGGGCTGTCCACGCCGCCCCAGGCGCGGCTGGCGCTCATCATCGACCAGCTGGAGGAGATGTTCACGCGGGAGCGCGTGACGCCGCCCGAGCGGGAGCGGTTCGTCCACGCGCTTTCGACGCTCGCGCGCAGCGGCCTGGTCTGGATCCTGGCGACGATGCGCAGCGACTTCTACCCGCGCTGCGCCGACATCCCGGAGCTGGCGGCGCTCAAAGAGGGCGCCGGGCAGTACGACGTGCTGCCCTCGACCTTCGCCGAGGTCGGGCAGATGATCCGCAACCCGGCGCGGGCGGCGGGGCTGCGCTTCGAGGTGAACCCGGAGACCGGCGAGCGCCTGGACGACGTGCTGCACGAGGCGGCGGCGCGCGACCCCGAGGCGCTGCCGCTGCTCAGCTTCACGCTCGACGAGCTGTTCCAGCAGCGGACCGAAAACGGCGTCCTGACGTTCGCCGCGTACGAGCGGCTGGGGGGGATGGAAGGCGCGCTCGCCCGCCGCGCCGAGGAGGTGTTCGCCGCCCTGCCGCCGGCCGTCGAGGCCGCCCTGCCGTTCGTGCTGCGCGGCCTGGTGACGACCAACCAGAAGAACGACGACGTGGCCGTGGCGCGCCGCGTGCCGCTGGGCGGGCTGGCCACGACGCCGGAGCGGGAGGCGCTGGTGCGGGCCTTCATCGACGCGCGCCTGCTTGTGACGGACCGTGCGGACGACGGCCAGCCGGTCGTGCGCGTGGCCCACGAGGCGCTGCTGCGCCAGTGGCCGCGCGTCCGCCACTGGCTGGACGAGGACCGCGAGTTTTTGCGCACGCGCGAGCGGGTGCTGATGGCCGCCGAGCGCTGGCGCGAGGAGGCCCAGCGCCCCGAGTTCCTGCTGCCGGAGGGCAAGCCGCTGGCATCGGCCGAGGACATGCTGCTGCGACGGCGCGACGACCTGGACCGGCAGGCGATCACGTTCATCGAGGCGTCCCGGCGCGCCGTCAGCGGGGCGCGGCAGCGGCGGCGCATCGTCATCTCCGGCGTCGTGAGCGCGTTCTTCGTCGTCGCCGCGGGCTTCGGCCTGTTCAGCTACGCGCAGTGGCAGGCGGCGGACCTGCAAAAAAAAACCGCCCTCACTGCGGTCCAGCGCTTAACCTATGACATCCCCGCGCGTCTAATCGATCTGCCGGGCAGTCGTCCCGTGCTGCGGCGGATCTTCGAGGAGAACATCGCGCTCCTGGACCGGATCGGCGACGCCCGCGCGAAATCCGAACAGCGGACGAACCTGCGGTACATGGGCGACATCTGGCTCCTTCTGGGGGACACGACGAAGGCCGGCGAGGCGTACCGGCGGAGCCTGGCGCTGGCGCAGGACATCGCGAGGAACGGATCGGACGCCCGGGCGCAGTGGGAGCTGGCCGTGGCCCACAGCAAGATCGGCGACGTCCGTTTGCAGGCCGGCGACCCGCAGGGCGCGCTGGCGGAGTACGAGAAAAGCCTCGGCATCCTGAACGGGGTGGCGCGTCACATCCGGAACGTGCGGGTGCAGCGGGACCTGGGGGCGACGTACCAGAAGATCGGCGATTCGCGCCTCGCCCTGAACGACGCACCGGGCGCGCTGGAAGCGTACCGCAAGGACCTGGAGGTGGCGCAACGCCTCGCGGCCGGCGAGGGCGCCGACGCCGGGGCTCGGCGTGACCTGTCCGTCAGCCACGGCAAGATCGGCGACGTGCGCCGCGCGATGAGCGACCCGCGCGGGGCTCTGGAGGCGTACCGGCAGAGCCAGGCGATCCTGCTGGATCTGGTGCGGGACAAGCGCAACGTCGTCGCGCAGCGCGATCTGTCGGCCTGCTACCTGAACGTCGGCGACATCCGGCTCGAACAGGGCGACATCGCGGGGGCGCGAACCGAATACGACAAAAGCCTGGCGCTCTGCCGCCGGCTCGCCCGGGACCGGACCAACGCGCGGGCGCAGCGGGACCTGCTGGTCAGCTACACCAAGGTCGGCGACGTGCGGCTGGCTTCGGGCGACGCGCGCGGGGCGGTCGCGGCGTACGCGGAAAGCCTGACCCTGGCACGTGAGCTGGCGGACGAGGCCGGCGACTCCGGCGCGTGGC
>CADCTO010000547.1 GCA_902805585.1 uncultured Armatimonadota bacterium
AACAACCTTCTGGCGGTCCGGGTCGGGTTCGATCACATCCCCCACCTGCATGGCCAGAACGTGCGGGCCGCCGCGGGTCACCTCGTCGGCGGGGATCAGCGTCATCGACGTCCGCGCCTGGTACTCGGCGGGGGGCACGAGCCGGTCGTGGTCGGAGATCGCCAGGAAATCGTAGCCCGCCCGCTCGTAGGCCGCGATGACCTCCTCCGGCGGCAGCTGGCCGTCACTCACGGTCGTGTGCGCGTGCAGGTTGCCCCGCAGCCAGACCGTGTCGCCGCCGGCGGGCAGGTAGGGGTTCTGTATCCGGTCAGTGCGTTTCAAAAAGGTACGTCTCCAGGAAGGCGTTGCGGAACTTGCCGTGCGGATCGTAAGACTGAAGCAGGTCCCGGAAGTCGGGCAGCTTCTCATAGAGCGGCCGCAGTTGCGCCGGGGGCGTCGTGAACAGCTTGCCCCAGTGCGGGCGCGCATCGAAGGGCGCCAGTTGCTCCTCGAGCACCGGCAAGAGTTCGCGGACCGCGGGCCAGTCCTTGACCCAGGTGAAGTGGAGGCCGACGCAGGGTTGCCGATAGCACGGGCTCATCCACAGGTCATCGGCGGCGACGGTGCGGACTTCGGAGACCTGGAGGAGCGGTGCGAGGTGCTCCCGCAGTTCGTGGACCGCCCGGAAGGCAGCCAGCGCGTGCGGACGGGGAACGAGGTACTCGGATTGCAGCTCCTCACCGCTGCTCGGCGTGAACTCCATGCGGAAGTGCGGCAGTCGCTCCTGCCACGGGCCGGGGATGCCGAGCTGTTCCGTGCAGTTCTCCACGGGCATCCCCGTGATCGGGTGCCGCCGGTCGGTCGCGAGCGTCGCCCCGAACCACTCGGTCTCCGGCGCGGAGGATGCGCCTGCGTCGCCGGCTGCGGCGACGCGTTCCTTCCGCCAGACCTGGCTGAACCGGGCGTCGTCCCGCCAGTGGGTGAACAGGCTGACGCTGTACGCGCCGGACGTGACGGCGTCGAAGTGCGCTTCCAGCCGGGCCAGGGGCAGGTCGTCGTAAACCACCTGCCGCATGGCGAACGCGGGCTCGATGTCGAGGGTGAGTTTCGTGACCACCCCGAGCCCGCCGAGCCCGACCACCGCGCCGCGGAACGTGTCGCCGTTTTCGTCGCGGGAAAGCGTGACCACGGCGCCGTCGGCCGTGACGAACTCCAGGCCGGCCACGGCCGTGGCCAGATTGCCGTTCCGATCACCGGAACCGTGCGTCGCCGTCGCGCACGCGCCCGCGACCGAGATGTGCGGCAGCGACGCCAGGTTGTGCAGCGCATAGCCCGCGCGGTCCAGATGCCGGCAAAGGTGTCCGTACCGGACGCCGGCCTCGACCGTCACCGTCCGGCGCTCGGCGTCGATCCCCAGCACCCGGTCGAGACGTTCCAGCGAGACCATGTCCTCCGGGCAATCCGCGATGCCGTTGAAGGAGTGCCGCGTGCCGAGCACCCGCACCTTGCGGCACCGTGTCACGATCTCCTGCACCGCTTCGACCGTTTCGGGACGGTGTAGACGGGCGGCACTGTAGGTGTAGTTGCCCGCCCAGTTCGTTTCGTTGTGGAGCATGTTCATTTCCGCACGGGGCGCTGCTGTCACACGTCGGCCTGCGGCCAAATGCGGTCCCACGCCTCCATCCAGTCGTTGCCGTGGGCGCGCACCTTCAGGGGCTCGATCACCTCGACGCCGTCGCGGCCCCGGAACTGCCCGACCTTGTCGACCGCTTCGACCTCGATCGTGATCGCGGTGGGGCGCGCCGGGACGTAGACGCGGCCCTTGTTCGGACGCGACAGCGCCGCGCGGGCGCCCTCCTCGATCATCTGGCGGGCCCGGACGGGCGGGATCTGCCGCGCCGAATAGCGCGACAGCCCGGTCTTGACGGCCACGTACACGGCGTCGTCGCCCAGGATCTCGCGCGACTCGCGGCATACGGCTTCGTCGCCGGTGACGAGGGCGACCGGGCAGCCGAAGTGGCCGCACAGGGCGGCGTTGATGCCGAGCTCGCCGACCAGGTCGTCGTTGAACCAGAGGTTGCGCCAGGTGACGGTCGAGATCGTGTGGCAGAGCACGCCGTCGGGGGTGCCGGCGCGCGCGTGCATCCCGACCATCAGGGCTGCGTCGCAGCCCCTTTCCAGCAGTTCGGTGTAGCGCGACCACTTGTGATGGGCGACCCACTCGCACTCGGGGTGCAGCAGTTCCGGGACGTAGGAGTTGAAGGTCCAGTCGCCGCCGGCGCCGTGGCAGTCGACGGCGACGATCTCGGTCGCGCCGGCGGCCAGCGCTCCGCGCACGGCGGCGTTGATCTCCTCGGTGTAGAGCCGGCGGGCCTCCTCGAACATCGGGGAGCCGCCCTCCGTCTGTTTCCAGGTGACGATCCCGCTGACGCCTTCCAGGTCCGACATGATCAGCACGCGCATCGCTGGCCTTTACTCCCCATAAATGACCGGGCAGACGGACAGGTCGTCGATGAATTCCGTCAGCCCTTCCCGCCGGTAGCCGACCGGGCGCGCATTCTGCGTCCGCAGGTGGATGGCGAGGCTGCGGCGCGGCGCGGATGAGCGGTTCGGGCCGGAGCCGTGCAGCGTGAGCCGGTCGTGCAGGCTGACGCCGCCCGGCGGCAGCACCGCCGAAACCTCGTCCCAACCCTTGGCGTCAGGAATCCGAATGCGTTCGCGCTGCCCGACGATGTCCTGCTCGAAAAAGTCGCCGCCCTGCCGGAGCAGGCCCCAGCGGTGGGAGCCGCGCACGAAGCGCATCGGGCCGCAGTCCTCCCGCACGTCGGAAAGCGCGACCCAGGCCGTCAGGAGTTCGCTGTTTTCCTCCCACTGGCCCCAGTATGCGCGGTCCTGGTGCCAGCCGACGTTCGTCTTCTCCTGCGCTCCCCCCGCCGCCGTCGGGGGCTTGAACAGGAGCTGCACCCACCACACCTGCACCCGGGTCGCGCCGGTTGCGGCGGCGGCCAGTTCACCGAGCGCGGGATGGCTCACCAGCTCCCGAATCGCCGTGTCGGCGAACTGCGGCTGCTCGATCTTGCACAGCACGTCCGGGTCGTCGCCGGGATTCCAGGGCGAGGGGCAGGGCGGGCGGCCCGTGTCGTACTCGCCGCGCCGGATGGCGTCCATGCCACGGCTCGCCCGCTCCACCAGGTCCGCCGGGAGGAGCGGCCCGGTCGTCAGCAGAAACCCGTCGGCTTCGTAGCGCGCCCGCGCGTCGGGCGGTATGGCGGGGACCGTCGTCGTCGTCGCCGCCCTCACGCGACGCCCGCTGCGGCCTGTTGCCGCTCGCGCCACCACGCCCGGAGCGGGACGTCGTCGTCCTGCGGCAGGTAGATGCCCATCGGCGTCTTGACTTCGCCCAGGAGCTGGCGTTGGATGGGGTCACTGCGCTCCAGCAGATCGTCGCGCGGGACCAGGTAGTCCATCGCGCGCACCCAGCGGTAGCCGTAGCCCATGAACAGCGTCTTGCGCGTCAGGTCCGACCGGTTCGGGCCGACGGCGTGCCACGTGCGCTGCTCGAAGAGGAAGGCGTCGCCGGGCTTGCCCAGGATCTCGATGGCGCCGTAGGGGTGCGGCGCCCCGTCGGCCTGGGCGGGTCGCCCGACGAGCCGGTTGCTGCCCGGGACCACCTGCGTGTTGCCCCGACCGGGCTCCGACTGGTCCGAGAGCAGGTAGGCCACCTTGAGGAACAGGCGCGGGTGCGGCTCCTGCATCTCGGCGGGCGACATGCCGCCGTCGCGGTGCCAGCCTTCGCCCTTGAAGTGGTCGTCGACACCCGGCGGATTCGGGGGCCGCACGATCAGATGGGACGTGATGAGGTGGATGTCCCAGTTCAGCACGCCGACCACGAGCGGCAGCACGGTCGGGTAGTCCAGCAGTTCCAGGAACGCCGGATCGGCCCCGATGCAGTTGCGCATCTGCCAGTGGTTGCGGGCGGACAGCCCGTCCTTGCCGACGCCCTCTTCGTAGAGCCGGTCGGCGGCGTCCACCAGACGCTCCACCAGGGAGGGCGGCAGCGCGTCGGGCACGAGCAGAAAGCCTTCGCGCTCGAAGGCGGCACGCCGGGCGTCGGTCAGGGCAACAGATGTGGTCACGGCTGATAACGTCCTTGTTCGAGAATATCCCTGCTGTTGGTAAGAAATCGAAACGGCTCACGTTCCACGAATGGCCGGGGAGCTGCGCCGTGAAGGTGTCCGCTACGATCGTGGGCGCGGCGTCCGCGGCGCGGGGCGTGAT
>CADCTO010000548.1 GCA_902805585.1 uncultured Armatimonadota bacterium
GCGATGAGGCGCTTGGCGATGATCGGGGTGCCGCCGGCCTTGTCGAGGTCGGCCGCGGCGTACTTCCCGCCCGGCATCATGTCGGCGATCAGCGGGGTCCGGCGGGAGATGACGTCGAAGTCGTCGATGGAGAGGTCGACGCCGGCCTCGCGGGCCAGGGCAAGCAGGTGGAGGACGGCGTTGGTCGAGCCGCCGCTGGCGGCGACGCCGGCGATCGCGTTCTCGAAGGCCGACCGGGTCAGGATGTCGAGCGGCCGGACGCCCGCCTTGAGCAGGTCCATGATGAGGGCGCCGGCCTTCCGGCCGATCTCCATCTTCCGTGGGTTGACGACGTCGCCCTTGGTGCCGTTGCCGGCGTGCCACTGCTCGTCGGAGACGGCCGGCGGCGAGGCGGAGCCGAGCGGCGAGAGGCCGATGAACTCCATCGCCATCGCCATCGTGTTGGCCGTGTACTGGCCGCCGCACGCGCCGTGGGTCGGGCAGGCGTGGTCCTCGATCAGCTTGAGCTCCTCGGCGGTGATCTTGCCCGCCTTGTAGGCCCCGATCTTCTCGTAGACCGCCCGGATGGTTGCCTCCTGGCCGTTGACCTCGCCCGGCAGGATGGTGCCGCCGTAGATGAGGAAGCCCGGGACGTTGAGCCGAGCCAGCGCGATCGAGAGGCCCGGCAGGGTCTTGTCGCAGGCGCCGAGGCCGATGACGGCGTCGAACATGTGGCCGCGGCCGACGAGCTCGACCGAGTCGGCGATGACCTCGCGCGAGATGAGCGAGGTCTTCATGCCCTCGGTGCCCATCGTGATGCCGTCGGAGATGGCGACGGTGTTCATCTCCATCGGGGTGCCGCCGGCGGCGCGGACGCCCTCCTTCACCGCGTGAGCGAGGGTCCGCAGCCCGTAGTTGCAGGGCATGGTCTCGATCCAGGTGTTGGCGATCAGGACCATCGGCTTCTGGAGGTCCTCGTCGGTCAGGCCGATGCCCTTGAGCATCGAGCGCGCGCCGGCTCGCTCGACCCCGTCGAGGATGTTGCGGCTCATGTGCCGCGTGTCGAAGGCGCCGGATGCGCCGTTGCTGCCGTTCACGCCGTTGCCAGACGCCATCGAGCTGCCCCTTTGTTCGGTTCGGTCACGCGTTCGGGCCCCTGGCCCGGTTGGATACCTCGTAGTGTCGCATAGGCACGGAGGCGCCTTAAGCTCCAGCGTCGGATGCGAGGGTCCACCCCCGCTTCGACAGCTCCTCCCGCAGGATCCGGATGATCTTCCAGGGGGCCGTCCTGTTCGATCATGCCGCT
>CADCTO010000549.1 GCA_902805585.1 uncultured Armatimonadota bacterium
CATCGCGCCGGGCATGGTGGCGATCTGGTAGCGGTTGCACAGGCGCACGGTCTCGGGGTTCAGCGACGGGGCGACGACGTAGGTGGCGCCGGACAGGATGGCGATGCGCGCCGTTTCCGGGTCCAGCACCGTGCCCGCGCCCAGGATCAGGTCGTCGGGGGTGTACCGCTCGGCCAGCGCCTCGATGACGCGGTGCGCGCCGGGAACGGTGAACGTGATCTCCAGGGCGGCCGCCCCGCCCGCCTGGACCGCCTCGGCGATCCGGAGCGCCTGGTCCGCCGTCTCGGCGCGCACCACGGCCACCAGACCGACGTCCGTGATGCGCCGGAGGATCTGTAGTTTAGGGATCATCGGTGTTCCACGCCGCTGTGATTTTTTCCACAGCGCTTCCTAAAAGTGATACATTCGGCGAGTTTACACGTCAAAGGATATGTAAGAAAGCCGCGGTTTCAGGGAACACTCGCCCGCACAGCGTCGTGACCGGGAAGGACCCGTATCTCTCGTGTTTGGTTCGATGACAGCGGGCTGGTGAAGCAGATGAAACATCTCTTTTCCCTGACAGGTACCACACCCGGCGCGCCGGAACGGATCATCGGCGTGACCGTCCTCAGTCTCACCGTGCTGCTGCTCGCCGGCAGCGGGTCGGTCCTCATCTGGGCGCTCCGCCTGCTTCGCTGACGCCCGAGCGAGCGGGCCCAGTATAGCAAACTCGCCGCGCGGGGTCAAGGACGGTCCGGCGGCGCCATCCGCAGCGCACGGTTGATTCCTTGCTCGCATTGGGTAAGCCTGCCTGATGGAGCCCCCACTTGAGCAGCGGACCTGAAGCCACGCCACCCGACGACGCCCCGCATCCGCCCGCCCGATCCGATCCGGGCGCGCCGGGCGCCCCCGCGTCCGGCGAGGAAGCGCTTCAGGCGAGCGCGAACGCCCTCAACGCATCCGAGGAGCGGTTCCGCCTGCTGGTCGAGGGGATCCGGGACTACGCCATCTTCATGCTCGACCCCGACGGGCGGGTCGCCTCGTGGAACGCGGGGGCGCAGCGCTTCAAGGGCTACCGCGCCGACGAGATCATCGGGAAGCACTTCTCGACCTTTTACACCCGGGAGGACGTGGAGCGGGGCCACCCCCAGGAGGAGCTGGAGATCGCCACCCGCGAGGGCCGCTTCGAAGAAGAGGGCTGGCGGGTCAGGAAGGACGGCACGCGCTTCTGGGCCAGCGTCGTCATCACCGCCCTGCGCGACAAGAGCGGCACGCTGCGGGGCTTCGGCAAGGTCACCCGGGACATGACGGAGCGGCGCGAGCGCGAGCGGGAGCGGGCGTCCGCCGAGATCGCCGAGCGGCAGCGCCGCTTCCTCAAGGACGTGCTCGCCTCGGTGACCCAGGGCAAGCTGATCCTGTGCGACACCCCGAGCGACCTGCCCGTCCCGCTCGCCCCCGAACCGGCCGGGGGCGCCATCCCGGTCGGCGAGAAGACACTCAAGGCGTTGCGGACGCGGGTCGCCGAGGTCGCGGCCGCGTGCGGGCTGCCGCGGGACCGGGCGCAGGACTGCATCACGGCGGCTTCGGAAGGCGCCATGAACGCCGTCGTCCACGCGGGCGGCGGCACGGCCCGCGTCTACGGCGACCCGGACGGCGGAACGGTCCAGGTCTTCGTGCAGGACCGCGGCAAGGGCATCGCCCTGTCGGACCTGCCCCAATCCACGCTGAAGCGGGGCTACAGCACGGGCGGCATCGGCATCGGGCACGGATTCTGGCTGATGCTCCAGACCTGTGACCGCGTGTACCTGCTCACGGGGCCCACGGGCACGAGCGTCGTGCTGGAGCAGGGGCGCGCGGTTCCCGACCAGCCGTGGCTGTGACGGGCCGGACGCGAGCCGCCACGCATCTCAATAGATGTTGACGCCGGCCACAATGTCGCCCCGGCTGCCCCCCTGCACGGCGTAGCGCCGGCCCGGCCTGTCGCGGCCGATCTCCGCGTCCTCGATAGGCTTGCCGCCATCATCCTTTCCGTCCGGCCCGACGCTGTACAGCACGTAACCCGTGGCCGTGCGCCGGTAGCGAAGCGGCCCCTCTAAGGCAAAAGGGTCCACGGGAACCGACTTCAGGTACTCCGGCGCAAGCTCAGCCAGCCGCTCCGGATACCTCCCGCGCTCCGCCCGGTACGCCCGCAACGCCAGCGCGACCGTCAGCAGCGCGTTCTGCACTTCGCTGTTCACGTCCTTGACCCGGGCCTGGCCGAACACGGGCGCCAGAAGCTGGTTGACGGGGTCGTCGGGGAGCTCCGGTTCGGGCAGCCGCGCGGCAAAGGGCTCGCGGGCGTTCGCGATCTGCTGGTCCATGAAGCGCACATAGTTGTTCAGGATTTTGCGCTTGCTAGTGAAGACGAGCCGGAGGTGGCTGGGGAGGACGGTGTGGGGGATCGGCCCCCCGGCGTCCGGGTTCCTCAGACCGCCCTCGAAGGTGTTTAGAAGGCCACGGGCACCGTCCTTACGGAGCGCCTCTGCCAGCCCCGCCTGAGTTCCCCACGATTCCTCCTGAAGCGCGTCGGCGAACGACACGTGGCGGGCAGAGATCGTTTCGATCCGCGCCGCCCCCGCCCGTGCCTGCCGCGCGTCGAGACGCGGGACGACCTCCCAGGCGGGCTGCCTGCCGATTGATACGATGGCGAGACCGACCAGCTTCCCGATCAGCGTCCCGCCCCGGGGGACTTCCTGGCCCAGGTACACGCAGTCCAGGTAGCTGTCCAGGGCGCCGCCCGGATCGCCACGCCCGGCTTTTGCCTCTCCCTCCAGAGCGAGTATACGCCCTAGGTCACGGAACCTCGTATAGTGCGGGAACACGTGGCTGAACGAGCGGGCGGGCGGCTCGTGGAACGGGTGCGCGAAACCTTCCCGCAGCGTCGCCAGGGCCAGCGCGTTCGCCTGCACCAGCCGCTCCTTCTGCGCGAGCGGCAGCGCCGCACCGCGCGGCACCCCGTCGTCCGCGGCGAGCGCCCTGCGGATTTCCGGGCCTTCGACGAGGGCGTCGCCCGCGCGCACGAAGGATTCGAAGGCGTTCGGGTTCGGCAGCGTGGGCGTGGGCACGTTCACGAAGGGGTCGGCGTTGACGATCTGCCACCCGACCAGTCCCAGGACGCCCAGCAACACCACCGCGCCCGAGGCCGCGAACAGCGCCTTCTCGCCCCGTGTCCAGTGCAGTTTTTTCGGTCCCGTCGCCATACGGGTAGTAACGCCGAAACCGGGGGACGGGATACGGCCGTCGTGCGCGAACGGGTCGCGCGCGGGCCGTTGCAGGGGAATGTCCGGGGAAGTTCCGGGGAATCTCCGGGGAGCGCCAAGGGCATCACCAACGGCCTACCATACACGCACCTACGACGCGACGTCGCCTTTCCGATGCGGGCACTATCGCCGCGCGGCTACCCGTTCACAGGGTCCGCAGGTGGAAGCCGCCGTCCACGTTGAAGACCTCGCCGGTGGAGAACGGGAAGTCGCCGCGGGCGATGGCGGCGACCGCCCGGCCCACGTCCGACGGCTGCCCCCAGCGGCGGAGCGGCCACGCCCCCTCGGCGATCAGGCGGTCGTACTTCTCCCTGACCCCGCCGGTCATGTCGGTCGCGATCACGCCCGGCCGGACCTCGTAGACGCCGATCCCGTACTCCGCCAACCGCGCCGCCCACAGCGCGGTCATCATGCCCAGCCCCGCCTTGGAGATGCAGTAGTCGCCCCGGTTCGGCGAGGCAGCGTACGCCGACACCGACGAGACCGTGACGATGCGCGGGCGCTCGCGGGTCGGCTCGGACTCCACCTGCCCGATCATTTCGCGCGCCACGAGCTGCGTCAAAAAATAGGGCCCCTTGAGGTTGATGTCGATCAGCCGGTCGAACGACGCCTCGTCGGCGTCCAGGATGTCGGCCCGCACCTTCGGCGCGACTCCCGCGTTGTTGACGAGCAGGTCGATGTACTGGTACATGCCCAGCGTCGTGTGCACCAGCCGTTCGCGGTCCTCGCCCACCGACACGTCGGCCTGCACGAGGATGCCGTCCGCGCCCCGCTCCCGCACGAGCGCCAGGCACTCCTCGGCCGCCTCCACGTTCCCCGCGTAGTTGACCACGATGGCGAAGCCGAGTCGGGCCAGCTCCAGCGCGATCCCGCGTCCGATACCCCGCCCCGCCCCCGTCACCAGCGCCACCGGCCGCTCGCTCATGAACCCACCTCTTCTGCGGGCGCCAGCATCTCCTCCTCGGTCGGG
>CADCTO010000550.1 GCA_902805585.1 uncultured Armatimonadota bacterium
TGTCAAGGCCCGACAACGAAGCTTTTTAACTGTCTTTTACAGGCAAGGGGAGAGCCTGCCGGGCCCTCCCCCCCGCGCCGACAAAGGCGAAACCCCCGGCCGGGGAAGATCCCCGGCACGGGGGCGATGCACCGTGACAACCGAACAGGGAAGCGAGCGAGCCGTCCATCCTTCTCCGCGGCCAAACCGGACCGACCTGGGGCCGACCAGGTTTTCCCCTGGGCGGCCCTGTTTCCCTTAGAAAGGAGGTGATCCAGCCGCACCTTCCGATACGGCTACCTTGTTACGACTTAGTCCCCCTTACTCCCCACACCTTCGACCGCTCCGCCCCTTGCGGGTTCGGCCACGGGCTTCGGGTGCAGACAATTCAGGTGACTTGACGGGCGGTGTGTACAAGGCCCGGGAACGTATTCACCGCAGTTTAGCTGACCTGCGGTTACTAGCGATTCCAGCTTCACGCAGGCGAGTTGCAGCCTGCGATCCGAACTGAGGACGCGTTTGTGAGATTGCCTCCACCTCGCGGTCTCGGGTCCCTCTGTCGCGCCCATTGTAGCATGTGTGTAGCCCCAGGCGTAAGGGCCATGCCGACTTGACGTCGTCCCCACCTTCCTCCCGCTTGCACGGGCAGTTCCCCAAGAGTGCCCGACTCTACGCTGGCAACATGGGGTGAGGGTTGCGCTCGTTGCGGGACTTAACCCAACATCTCACGACACGAGCTGACGACAGCCATGCAACACCTGTCTTTGTGCCCCTTGCGGGGGGGACTGCTTTCACAGCCTTTCACGCGATGTCAAGCCTGGGTAAGGTTCTTCGGTTAGTGACGAATTAAACCACATGCTCCACCGCTTGTGCGGGCCCCCGTCAATTCCTTTGAGTTTCAACCTTGCGGCCGTACTCCCCAGGCGGAGTGCTTACTGCGTTAGCGGCGGCACCGGAGGGGTCGATACCCCCGACACCTAGCACTCATCGTTTACGGCGTGGACTACCGGGGTATCTAATCCCGTTCGCTCCCCACGCTTTCGCGCCTCAGCGTCAGAAACGGCCCAGGGGGCTGCCTTCGCCATCGGTGTTCCTCCTGATATCTACGCATTTCACCGCTACACCAGGAATTCCGCCCCCCTCTGCCGCACTCAAGCCTCCCAGTATCCAGTGCACTGTCCGGGTTGAGCCCTGGACCTTTCACACCAGACTTAGAAAGCCGCCTACGCGCTCTTTACGCCCAGTAACTTCGGACAACGCTCGCCCCCTACGTATTACCGCGGCTGCTGGCACGTAGTTAGCCGGGGCTTATTCACCGGGTACCGTCACATCCTTCTTCCCCGGTAAAAGGGGTTTACGACCCGAAGGCCTTCATCCCCCACGCGGCGTCGCTGCGTCAGGCTTTCGCCCATTGCGCAAGATTCCTAATTGCTGCCCCCCGTAGGAGTCTGGGCCGTATCTCAGTCCCAATCCGGCTGATCGTCCTCTCAGACCAGCTACCCGTCATCGCCTTGGTGGGCCGTCACCCCACCAACAAGCTGATAGGCCGCAAGCCCATCTCCGAGCGCCCGAAGGCTTTAGACGGCGGATCATGCGATCCGCCGGCCACATGCGGTATTAGCGGCCCTTTCGGGCCGTTGTCCCCCACTCAGAGGCAGGTTGCCTACGTGTTACGCGACCGTTCGCCACTGACAGCCGAAGCTGCCCGTTCGACTTGCATTTCTTAGGCACGCCGCAAGCGTTCGTCCTGAGCCAGGATCAAACTCTCCGTAAAAGAACCAGACCCGCGGCCAGAAGGCCGAGGGAAAGTCCAAACAGAGCTTTTTTGCCGCCACCACTGCTGGTGGCGGCCATTGCCGATCCAGGCCCGTAAAGCTCAAATAAGTAACCGCGCGATCCCCTCGCAGGGACGCACGGCAACCTCAAAGGCCGAAGTCACACTAGCTCTCTCTATCCCACTGTTCGGTTGTCAAGGAACACGGCTCGCTCGCCAACGGTGACCGCTTCGGGTCACCGCCGGGCACATCTTTCAGTATATCACCCCTCCCAGAAGCCTGTCAAGGGGACACCGAAAAATTCTCGCGAAACTTGGAAAGGTGCATCGCGCTACAGTGCAGCGTACTGCACCGCGCGGTGCTTCCAGCGGGGCCGCTCCGGGCCGCCGCCGGGCACATCTTTCAGTATATCACCGGGACGGCGAGGCCGTCAAGGGGGAGCTGAAAGATTTTTGCGAAACTTGGGAAGGTGCAATGCGTGCGGTCTTCGGCACCCGCCGTCGGGGCGCCGCCGCGCACATCTTTCAGTGTATCACCCGGACAGAAACCCTGTCAAGAGATGGCCGAAAGATCTTTTCGCGGGGCTGGCAGAGCGGCGGCAAAGCGAAACCGCGCGACCCGTTCCAGCGTCCGCGGCGCCTCGCCCCATGCCCTACTCTGACCGGCCCCTGTCTGAAGGTGCACGCCGCGGCCCCGGGGGGCGGCGACAAACAGGAGTATATCATCGCGTTTTTGGCGCGTCAAGGGGACCGGCGGGAAATTTTCGGCATGGAAAACGGGGGCGCGCGGACTGCCGCGCGCCCCCGTTTACTGCCTGTCTCTGCGCGACCGTTAGCGACTGCGGCGCTCCCGCGTGGCACCCCAGCCCAGTTCTTCGCGGAACTGTTGGCGCTGCTGCGGGCTCATCTGCTGCATCATCTCCCGCATGATCATGCGCTCCGGCGTCTGCTGCGTCACCATCTGCTGCAACATCTGCTTGCGGAGGGCCGGGTCCGCGTTGATGAGTTGCGCCGCCCGCTGGCGCGCGAACTGCTGCTGTTCGGCGGGGCTCATCCGGGCCCACTGGGCCGAGTCCACAGCGCCCGGGTTCCCCCCCACTGCCGTCGTGCGGAGCCGGGGGTTGGTCACGAGGTAGACCGGCTTGAGATTGAGTGCGGCGATGACCTCATGCGCCTTTTCCTGTGGCACGCGCTGACCGAGGATCTCGACCGTGCCGGTCTCGATGCCGCCAACGGGGCCGAACAGGCGCCGCTGCGCGAAGGCGTACTCGGCGACATCGTCCGCCTTCCAGGGCTGATTGCCCGGGGGCGCCGGCAGATACAGTTTGGCCCACGTGGTGCCCTCAGGCAGCGTCTTCACCACTTCGGCGATCTGCGACTCCACGTTCCCGGGCGTGACGGCCGCGGTCGGGAGCGCGGCCCGCTCCGTCACCGTGCTGTCTGTGTAGATCGTGATCCCCGCGCCGCTAGCGATCCGGGCGAACACCTCGCTCGCAGGGCGCGTGCCGGCGCGCGACGCCGGCGCTTCGTTCGCAGCGGCGGCGGCGGCGGTAACGGAAAGGGACGCGGCAGCAGACGCGCCGGCAACGAGCACCATACTGGCGCACAGAGTCCGGGCGGTTCGGGTTATCATTTTGCGGCCTCCTTGATTATCAGGCAGGGCAATGGGTGCGGCCTGTTCCATCTTATCATAGGACGCGATAACGCGGATGGGGTTCAATACACTGCGTCGCTCCCGGCGGTTTGTGGCCCTTACCGCCCGGGTATCCTTACGCGAGGCGCGGCGAGCAAGCAGGCGCCCGGAGGAGACGGGGAGGAACGAGAGATGTCACGGACGGTGTTCGCCGTGTTTTTGCAGCCGGACGACGCCGAGCGCGCCATCGGGGCGCTGGAGGATCACGGCTTCAGCCGGGACCGCATCAGCGTCGCCACCATGGAGCAGTCGGCCGAGGAGGCGCAGCGCGAGGAAGCGCAGGAGCCGCTGCGTCCGGAGGACGAGTTCATGGAGGTGCAGGTCGAGGACCCGTCCACGCCCTCGGACATGAACGCCGTGACGGACGCACGCCTGGGCGGCTTCGCGTCGGACGACTCGGTCATCGAGAACGAAGGCAAGTACGGCTTGACCACGACCACACCGGCGGACGCCGCCCGGGGCGCCGCGGAAGGCGGCGTGATCGGGCTGGGGCTGGGGGTGCTGGCGGGCGCCGCCGCGCTGCTCGTGCCGGGCGTCGGGCCGGTGCTCGCGGCCGGTCCGCTGTGGGTCGCGCTGGGCGGGGTGCTGGGGACCACGGCCGCGGGCGCCGTGGCGGGCGGCGTCACCGGCTACCTGGTGGATCAGGGCGTCGCCCCGGCCACCGCCGAAAGCTACGCGTCGGCCATCGGCGCGGGCAGCGTGGTCGTCACGGTGCACGCCGAGGACCGGACCGCCAACGAGGCGGCGGCGATTCTCGGCAAATACGGCGGCACGTCGGT